>CANGKR010000063.1 GCA_947454355.1 Comamonadaceae bacterium | reverse complement strand
TGCATCACGTCCGACAGGCCGTGCACGCGCACGATACCGTCGGTCACGGACACCACGGTGCCTTGATTGCGAATGTCTGCGTCGGCAGACAAGCCTTGGATACGGCTCTTGATCAGCTCAGAAATTTCTGCGGGATTGAGTTGCATGACTCTTTCCTTCTTTCTTTAAATAGGTCCGCTCTTGAACCGCGTTATGCGGTCAGAGCCGCTTTCATTTGTTCCAGACGGGCCTTGACGGAAGTGTCGAGCACTTCATCACCCACGACCACACGTATGCCACCAATGAGTGACGCATCGATCTCCACACGCAAGTTGAGCTTGCGGGCAAAGCGTTTTTCGAGCGTTGACGACAGATCAGCCAATGCAGATGCATCGATCGCAAAGGCGCTGAAGACGGTGGCGTCTGCAGTGCCGGTCTGCGCATTTTTCAGTGCACGGAATTGCTGGGCAATTTCGGGCACAGCGACGAGTCGGCGATTTTCGATCGCCAGTCGCAAGAAGTTTTTCCCCGCCTCTGGCAGCGCAGTTTTCACCACACCAGAGATCAGTTCCAACAACTGTGCATCGGACACCTTGGGGCTTTCAGCAAACTCCAGCAGTTGCACGTTTTGCGCGACAGCTGCGAGTTCGTCCAGCCAAGATGCTGTGCCGGCAAGGTCCGCGGCCTGCGCTTTGAAAAGCGCTTCGGCGTAAGGACGGGCGATGGTTGCAAGTTCGGCCATGGTCTTCTCTGGCGGTGTGATTACAGCTCGGTCTTCAGACGGTTCAACAGGTCTGCGTGGACACCGGCGTTGACTTCCTTGCGGAGAATCTGTTCGGCGCCTTTGACAGCCAAGACCGCGACTTGCTCACGCAATTCTTCGCGGGCTTTGACCACTTGCTGCTCGGCTTCCACCTTGGCAGCAGCGATGATCTTTTGACCTTCTTCAGTGGCACGTGCTTTGGCTTCCTCGATGAGGGTCTGGGCACGACGCTCGGCATCCGCCAAGCGTGAGGCCGATTCAGTGCGCGATTGGCTCAATTCCACTTCAACACGGTGATAGGCCGTGGCGAGTTCGGTTTTGGCTTTTTCAGCTGCTGCAAGGCCGCCGGCAATTTTGTGTGCGCGTTCATCCAGTGCGTTGGCAATGGGTGGCCACACGAATTTCATCGTGAACCACACCAGGATTGCGAAAACGACGGCCTGGAAAAACAGGGTTGCATTGATACTCACGGCAACACCTTTCTTTTGGTTGTTGCAGGAATTACTTCAGAACAAACGGGTTCGCGAAAGCGAACATCATGGCGATACCGACGCCAATCAGGAAAGCCGCATCGATCAGACCGGCCAACAAGAACATTTTGGTCTGCAGTTCGTTCATCAACTCAGGCTGGCGTGCAGCTGCTTCGAGGTACTTGCTGCCCATGATGCCGATACCGATACAAGCGCCGATAGCGCCCAGACCAATGATCAGACCAGCTGCGAGTGCTACATAACCGAGGACGTGTTCCATTTTGTTGCTCCTAAGGATGATGATGGAAGGGTTGAGAAAAGAAAAAAGAAATCAGTGGGCGTCGTGCGCTTGACCGATATAGACCAGTGTCAACATCATGAAAATGAAGGCTTGCAAAGCCACGATCATGATGTGGAAGATGGCCCAGATGGAACCGGCGATCACATGGCCAATGGGCAGCAGGATGCCGGTCAGTGACATGGCCGCTGCACCACCCATCAAGGCGATCAGCATGAAAATCAATTCACCAGCGTACATGTTGCCGAACAGTCGCATGCCATGCGAAACTGTTTTGGCCACGAATTCAATCATCTGGAAGACGAAATTGAAGGGCCACAAAATAGGGTGCGCACCAAAAGGGGCTGTGGTCAGCTCATGGAACCAGCCGCCGATGCCTTTGATTTTGATGTTGTAGAAAACGCAGATCAGCAAAACCGAAGTGGACATACCCAAGGTACTGGATAAGTCGGCGGTAGGCACAACACGGAAGTAATGGATGCTGTGATCAATCCCCGTCCACTCGAACAACTTATGGAACAAATCGACAGGCAAAAAGTCCATCGAGTTGAGCAGGAAAATCCATACAAACACAGTCAATGCCAGAGGAGAAACCAGCTTGCGGCTTTCGGCATTGTGCACAATGCCTTTGGCTTGGTTGTCCACCATTTCAACCAAAATCTCGACAGCCGCCTGAAAACGACCAGGCACACCGGAGGTCACATTGCGTGCGGCCTTCCAGAGCAACCAGCTGCCGACCACGCCCAATAAGAGCGACCAGAACATGGAGTCAAGGTTGAAGACGGTGAAGTCGATCACACCACCCATGGGCTTGTTTTGCAAGTGGGTGAGGTGGTGGCCAATGTAGGCACCAGCGCTTGGAGCAGATTCAGCTGACATTCGTTTGCTCTGATTTGAAATTGACTTTTCGGTAAAACAGTGAGCGGGCGCCCAATGCCAACCAATAAACCTTCATTGTTAAAACCAGACCCACCAACATGGCAGGCCAACTGACTTCCGGAACCACCCTTGGCGCTGCCATCAGCATGGCCAAGGTCAGTCCAATTTTGACGATTTCCCACAACAGGAAACCTGCGACAGACGCCCCCACACTGGCAGAGGAGACTGGGCTGGTCATGCCCCGGGCAAACAGAGCCGCAGGCACTGCCACCGCCAAGGCGCCATAACCGGCAGACCAGGCCACATTCCATTTCGAGGTGATCATCCCTGCGAGCAAGGCAACGACCACGCCGACCCCGACTTGCGCCACCACCACCCTCCACACGGAGAGCAAAGGCAGATTTTGTCTGAGCAACTGGGCCTCTTGCGAGGACAGCGGCCGAAATGAATCAGCGTCTTGTGAATCTTCCGACTCGTTCTGGGTCACGATTGTCATCATGTTCAATTACACCCAGGTTACAAACCCGACACATTCAAGCACAGCCAACGATTATAAGGGATAACCCAAAGGACTGACAAGCCCTGCTGGCGCCCTCAGCATTCAGGGGGTTATTGGGTCAGTACGGCACAATCGAGCATGGCTCAGACAGCCCCACCCTCTTTGAAAACGAGATTCCCCTGATGTACGAAGTGACCAAGTTTTTCCATTTGGCGGCTGGCCTGATCTGGCTGGGCGGCATGACCACCCTGCTGTGGGCTGTTCGCCCCACGGCGGCTGCGCAACTGGAGCCGCCGCAACGCATTTCTCTGATGACTGGCGTGTTGGCCAGGTTTTTGGGCTTGGTGGCAGTGTGCGTATTGGTACTGCTTGTTACGGGCGGCCTGATGTTTGCAGGCGTGGACATGGCAGTGGCGCCTAAGGGCTGGCACAGCATGCTGGGCTTGGGTCTGTTGATGTGCCTGATTTTCGGGCACCTGTATTTTGTGCCCTTTCGCCGTTTGCAAAGGGCTACGGCCCAAAGTGATTGGCCTGTGGCAGCCAAACAATTGGCTCAGATCCACACCTTGGTGGTGACCAACTGGGTGCTGGGCTGGCTGGCTGTGGCGGCTGTTGTCATCTGGCGTTGAAAGCATGAGTACCTCGACCATGCCCCCCACCTCAAGCGATCCGCGCCGGGACACGCTGATCGAATATCCCAGCATCTTTCCGATCAAGGTCATGGGCGAAGCCCACGATGGATTTGTCCACGCCGTGGTGCAAGTGGCGCATCAGTTTGACCCCGGCTTTGACGCCGCCACGGTGGAACTGCGCCCCAGCAAGGGCGGCAAATACCTGGGGGTTACCTTGTCGGTAACGGCCACCAGCCGCGAGCAGCTGGACAACTTATACCTGGCACTGACCTCGCACCCGATGGTCAAAATCGTTCTCTGAGGCTTGGGCATGGACCTGCGCAACTGGGGCCTGGTAGATTACCTGGGCACCTATGAAGCCATGCAAACTTTCACCGCCCAGCGCGATGAAAACACGCCAGACGCCCTGTGGCTGGCCGAGCATCCACCAGTGTTCACCCAAGGCCTGGCGGGCTTGGCTGGTCATGTGCTCAATGCGGGAGACATCCCGGTCATCGCCACCAACCGCGGCGGGCAAGTCACTTACCACGGGCCAGGGCAGGTCATGGCTTATCCGCTGATCGATTTGAAACGCGCTGGTTACTTTGTCAAGGAATACGTTTACAAACTCGAAGAAGCTGTGATCCGCACGCTCGCCCATCTGGGCGTGACCGGCCACCGAGTGGGCGGCGCACCGGGCATTTACGTGCGCTTGGACGACCCCTTTGCCCACACCGCGCTGGTGGGACCGGCCGATCCGAGCGACCCCTTCAAAGGCCTGGGCAAAATCAGCGCCTTGGGCATCAAGGTCAGCCGCCATTGCACGTACCATGGCTTGGCGCTGAATGTGGCCATGGTCTTGTCGCCCTTTGAACGCATCAACCCCTGCGGTTATGCCGGCCTGAAGACCGTAGACCTTTCTACAATCGGGGTGCAAGTGTCCTGGTCAGAAGCCTCGCACCTGTTGAGCCAAAAGCTCATGGCCCTTTTAGCCCCTTGAGAACATCATGACGACTCCTAATGTGGTGCGCGAAGCACAATCGGTTGAGAACTACGACCCCTCAGCCAAACAAAAGGCTGCGGCCAAACTCTCGCGCATTCCCGTCAAAGTCGAAGCGGCCGAGGTATTGAAGAAGCCCGACTGGATCCGCGTCAAAGCCGGCTCACCCACGACACGTTTTTACGAAATCAAAGAAACCTTGCGAGCCAACAAACTGGTCACGGTGTGCGAGGAGGCCAGCTGCCCCAACATCGGCGAATGCTTTGGCAAAGGCACCGCCACCTTCATGATCATGGGCGACAAGTGCACCCGACGCTGCCCGTTCTGCGACGTGGGCCATGGCCGCCCCGACCCGCTGGATGTGAATGAGCCCGAGAACCTGGCCAAAACCATTGCTCAACTCCAACTGCAATACGTCGTCATCACCAGCGTGGACCGCGACGACTTGCGCGACGGCGGCAGCCAGCATTTTGTGGACTGCATTCGCCGTACGCGCGAACTGTCACCCCGCACGCAAATTGAAATCCTGGTGCCCGATTTCCGTGGTCGTGACGACAGAGCGCTGGAGATTTTGAAAACCGCCCCCCCCGATGTGATGAACCACAACATGGAAACGGTGCCGCGCTTGTACAAAGAAGCCCGGCCGGGTTCGGACTATGCTTTTTCTTTGAACTTGCTCAAAAAATTCAAGGCCTTGTTCCCTCATGTGCCGACCAAAAGCGGACTGATGGTCGGCTTGGGTGAGACGGACGAAGAAATCCTACAGGTGATGCGCGACATGCGGGCGCACAACATCGACATGCTGACCATTGGCCAATACCTGGCACCGAGCAACAGCCACTTGCCGGTACGCCGTTATGTGCATCCTGACACCTTCAAGATGTTCGAAGCACAGGCCTACGAGATGGGCTTCACCCACGCCGCGGTGGGTGCGATGGTGCGCTCAAGCTACCACGCAGATCAGCAAGCGCATTCGGCGCTGAACGCCCACACCCGTGATTGAATCCGACTGCTCATGCGTTTGAGCCTTGCCAATGGCCTGGCCTTGAGCGCCATGGCCCTCTGGGTCAGCTTGGCGGCGCTGGGCGTGGCCTTGCAACACATTCCTCCGTTTTTGTTGACAGGTATGGCGCTGCTGATCGGTAGCTTGGTGTCACTGCCACTTGCTGGCTTTGACTGGCGCGTGTGGCGGGTGCCTTTGCGCACCTTGGCGCTGGGGGTTTACGGTTTGTTTGGCTACCACTTTCTGCTCTTCATGGCCCTGCGCGATGCACCGCCAGTGCAAGCCAATTTGGTCAATTACCTGTGGCCGGTGGGCATGGTGGTGTTGGGTCCCGTCTTGGGTTCAGGCACCCCCCTGTCTTTGAAACACGTGGTGGCTGCGGGCATGGGCTTTGCGGGTGCGGCGTTGGCCATCACAGGCGGGCAAAGTCTGGCTTGGGTGCCGCGTTGGGGCTACTTGTGGGCGCTGGGTGCCGCTGCGGTCTGGAGCAGCTACTCCTTGTGGACGCAAAAAGTGCCGGCTTTTCCCACCGCCGCCTTGGGCTTATTTGGTTTCGCGTCGGGTCTCTTGGCGCTCTTGTGCCATGCCGCCCTGGAAGCACCTATCGCCTTGAGTGCGCAAGACGCGGGGTATTTGGTGGCCATGGGCCTGGGGCCTTTGGGCGCGGCGTTTTACCTATGGGATGCCGCCTTGAAACGCGGTGACGCCCGGCAGATCGGCTTGTTGAGTTTCATCACACCCCTGGGCTCGACCTGCTTGTTGTTATGGGTGCGGGGTGAGACACCAGATCTGTGGGTGCTGCTCAGTGCCGTCTTGATCGTGGGCGCAGCCTGGGTGGGCACACGCCCGACTTGAAGGTGCCTGCGCAGCGCTGCGTCAACCCATCTTTTCGGCAGGATCTTCTGAATTCAAAATATCTTGCGCCCACGCCTTGAGCTTGCTGGCATCGGCGCGCAGGATTTGCTGCTTGACCGCGAGCACTTGCGAAGGGTGCATGGAAAAGCTGCGCAACCCCAAGCCCAAGAGCAAGCGGGTCAAGGTGACATCGCCAGCCATTTCGCCGCACACCGAAACGCTCTTGCCTTGCCGATGGCATTCGCTGATGGTGTCGGCCACCAACTTGAGCACCGCAGGATGCAGCGGGTCGTACAAATGGGCCACCGACTCATCGGCCCGGTCAATCGCTAATGTGTATTGGATCAAGTCGTTGGTGCCGATCGACAGGAAGTCGAAATGGTGCAAAAACAAACGCAAAGACAGCGCGGCGGCCGGGATCTCGATCATTGCGCCCAGTTGCACCGAACCATAGGCCATGCCGCGGTGATCCAAGTCGCGCTGGGCCTGCTCGACCAAGGCGAGGGTTTGCTTGATCTCGCTGGCGTGCGCCAGCATGGGAATCAACAAATTGACGCGTCCATGTGCGGCAGCGCGCAAGATGGCACGCAATTGGTTGAGGAACATGTCGGGATCGGCCAGGCTCCAGCGGATCGCACGCAGGCCCAAGGCGGGGTTCAGGTGCGCGGCGTCATGCCGTGCTTCATCCAGCGGCTTGTCTGCGCCCACATCCACTGTGCGGATGGTCACGGGCAGACCGGCCATGCCTTCGACAGCGCGGCGGTAAGCGTCGTATTGCTCTTCCTCGTCGGGCAAGTGGCCTTGTCGGCCCATGAACAAAAACTCGCTGCGGAACAAGCCCACACCCACAGCGCCGACTTGCATCGCTGTTTTAGTGTCTTCGGGCATTTCGATGTTGGCGAGCAATTCGATTTTCTGGCCATCCAACGTGACGGCAGGCGTGTGGCGCAAGCGGGTCAATCGCTCTCGCTCAAGATCGCCTTGGCGCTGCTTGAAGCCGTATTCGGCCAGGATGATGGGCGATGGGTCGACGATGATCACACCCGCGTCGCCGTCGATGATGACCCAATCGTCCTGCCGCACCAGCTGGCTGGCGGTTCGGGCACCAACGACGGCTGGAATGTCCATGCTGCGGGCGACGATAGCGGTGTGGGATGTTTTGCCTCCCACGTCGGTCACAAAGCCTACAAAGACGCTTTGCTTGAACTGGATCATGTCGGCAGGCGACAGATCGTGGGCCACCAACACCAGCGGCACGTCCATGGTGTCGCCTAGCTGTAATTCTTGCTGCGGACGCGTGGTGGGCCGCGTTTGCACGACTGGAGAGATGCCGCCTTTCATGCAATGCAAAACCCGCTCAGTGACTTGCTCCAAGTCAGCCTTGCGTTCACGCAAATAGGGGTCTTCCATTTCGTCAAATTGACGCGCAATGACTTCAAGCTGGCTGGTCAGCGCCCACTCGGCGTTGTACAGCCGGTCTTCGATCCAGTGCTTGACGCCCGTGGCCAACAATTCATCTTGCAAGAGCATCAGGTGCACATCGAGCAAGGCCGCCAGCTCGTGCGGAGCATCTTTGGGCATGTCTTGTTGCAAGCGCTGCAGCTCTTGCACCACCATGTCGCGAGCCACGCGCAGGCGTTCAATTTCAGCGGGGATTTGCGCGGCAGTGATGAAGTAATGGGCCACATCCAGGCGGCTGGAGGCCACCAGCACGGCACGCCCGATGGCGATGCCACGGGCGACGGCCAGACCGTGGATGCTGAACGTCATTCGCCCTCACCGAACTTGTCGGCCATCAATGCCAGCAAGGCGTCCAGGGCCTCTTGCGCCTGATCGCCCTCGGTATCGATCGTCACTTCGCTGCCCAGTCCTGCGGCCAACATCATCACACCCATGATGCTTTTGGCGTTGACGCGGCGCTCGCCTTTGGAAATCCAGACCTCACACGGGAAACTGCCGGCCAATTTGGTGAGCTTGGCAGAGGCGCGGGCATGCAGGCCCAGCTTATTGCTGATGGTCGTTGTGGCTTGAGGCATAGCGTTTTCCAGATTGATTTTGCGGGGCGGTGCTGCCCACGGGCATCACCCCCTGCACACCACCGGCTTGTGCGCGGGCGGTCAAGGCGTCCAGGCTTTCATGCCGGTAACACACACTGCGCAGCAACATGGGCAAGTTGGCTCCTGCCAGCAAGCGGGTTTGCACACCGTCGGTCAATTTTTGAGCAACGTTACAAGGCGTGGCGCCAAACACATCGGTCAACAACAACACTTCGGGCGTGCCCAGACGGTCCAGGGCTTGCGCAGCAATTTCAAGGGTGTCTTCGGGGGCGTCGTGGGGCAGCACATCGATGGCCAACACGCCCGCAGCACAGTCCGGAAAGACGTGCAACGCGCAATCCCGCAAGGCTGTGGCCAGCGGAGCGTGGGCAATGATGAGGATGCCGATCATGGGTGCTGATTATCAGGCTTGGATTTCAAAAAATAGCCGTAAGACAAGATGGAACAAATCAAAAAGACGGTCATCGCGCCCTGGAAAGACGCTACCGTGCCCCAGCCCAGGCTTTTGAAGAGATCCACCATCAGGCCAATGCCCCATTGCACAACAAAAATGCCCGCAAAGATCACCAGGTTGTAGGCTGACAAGGCACGCCCTGCCAGCGCAGCGGGAAAGGCCTGGCCCACCGCAGGCTGGGCCAAAGATACGAAACTGCTGGTCAAACAAAACAGCGCCAGCACTGCGGCCGTCCAAGGCCCCAAGGCCTCGGCACTGAGGATCAGGGCGACCAACACCAGCAAACTCAGGGGCACGCCCCAGGCGATCAAGGTATTGGGGTGAATGCCACGCCGCACCAGTTTGGGGGTGATCAACCCCCATGTCCAAAAGGTGCACAACATGGTCAGGTTGATGCCAAACAAACCAGTAGCCGCTTCAATCGAACTCCAACCGCCCACCTGCGTCATCCAGGGGCCCGCCCACAAGGTTTGTATTGCGACCATGCCGCCATAACTGAAAAAACCCACAGGCGTCATGCGCCAGAAATACGCATTGCGCCAGACTTCGCTGTAGCCGGTGTTCGGCATCGTCTCCGGGGACGCCGCTGAGGCCCCCGCCGGGTTGGCCGGGGAGTTGGCTGCAGGCACCCAAGCGGGCACCAACATGCTGATCAGCGCCATGGTGACCACCACCAGCACGGCCAAGCCCACAAACAAGGCACGCCACCCATACAAAGGCATGAGCCACTGCACTGGCAGGGTGGAGGTCAGCATGCCCAAGGAGCCCGTCATGAGCATCCATGAATTGGTTCGCAACTGAGCGGTCGAGTCAAACCAGCGGCGGTACCCTGTCAAGGGCGCCATCAAGCAGGCGCTCAGGCCGACACCGCATAGCATCCTGGCGGCCAACAAGCCCACAAAGCTGGTGGCCGTGGCAAAGGCCAGACAACCCAGAACCGCCACGGCAAGGAAGGCGATATTGACTTTTTTGGGGCCAAAGCGATCAAGCCAGGATCCCAAAGGCAATTGTGTCAAGGAAAAGCCCAGGAAGTACCCCCCTGCCAACAACCCCAGGTCCCGTGCATTCAAGCCCATCTCCAGCGTCAAGGTGGGCGACAGGGTGGCCGTAATGGCCCGGATCAGGGTGGACAAAAAATACGCGCTGGCAAAGGCCAGAAACACGGTGATCGCCGCGCGACGCGACAACAAAGGATGTTCAGAAGTAGCGCTCATGGCTGGCGAAGACTTTCAAAAAAGGTGTCGGCCGCAACGGCAGGCAAGTTCGGGTGGTAGACCATGGCATTGATCCATTGAGTGCCGTCCGGCTGCGCAAAGGCCGCCCACACGCCCTGGGCCTGCAAAGCTTGTCCATCGGCTTGCGTCACTTGGGTGCTCACACGCACAGCACCCGGCAAGGCCTGGGGGGCTTGCCAGGGCTGATTTGGCGGCGCTGTGTTCTGCAAGTTGCGCCAGGTGGCGGTTTGCCAGCCCTGCAAGACTTTTTGTGGGTCTTGCCCTGCTGGCAACAAGGTGGTCATCACCACCCACATGCCCCCGCCGGCTTCGCAGCCCGCAACTTGCAACGGCACAGGGGTCTCGCCGATGGTGACCTCACGGGTAGTCCGGTCAGGCTTGCAGGGTAGTTGGGCCTTCACACGCGTGCCCTCGAAAGAGACATCACGCCAGTTGTAAGTAGGTTGGCAGGCGGCCAAGCAAATTGCTGACAGCCCCAGAATGGATCGCATGGCTGTCATTATCGTGTCCTGATGACGTTTTGAATTTCGCGACAATATGGATATGAATTCTTTGCACGGTATTCGCGTCCTGGACCTGTCCCGCGTATTGGCGGGTCCTTGGTGTACCCAGACCCTGGCCGATCTGGGCGCCGATGTCATCAAAATCGAGCGGCCCGGCAGCGGCGACGACACCCGCACCTGGGGGCCACCCTTTTTAAAGGATGCCCACGGTCAAGATTCTGCGGAAGCGGCTTATTACCTGGGCACCAACCGCAACAAACGCTCGGTGACTTGCGACATCTCCCAAGCAGCGGGGCAAGCGCTGATCCGCGATTTGGTGACCCATTGCGATGTGTTCATCGAGAACTTCAAAGTAGGCGACATGGCTCGCTATGGGCTGGACTACCACAGCCTCAAAAAGCTCAACCCCAAGCTGGTGTACTGCAGTGTGACCGGCTTTGGCCAAACCGGCCCCTATGCCGATCGGGCGGGTTATGACTATGCGGTGCAAGGCATGGGGGGCCTGATGAGCATCACCGGTGAGCGCGACGACCTGGGCGGTGGACCTCAAAAAGTGGGTGTGGCCGTGGCCGATTTGTTCACAGGCATGTACGCAACCGTGGGCATCCTGGCGGCTTTGCGCCATGCCGAAAGCACCGGCCAGGGTCAGTGGGTTGACATGGCCTTGCTGGACACGCAGGTGGCCATGCTGGCGAACATGGGGGCCAACTATTTAGTGGGTGGCAAGGTGCCCCAGCGGGCAGGCAATGCCCACCAGAACGTTGTGCCCTACCAGGTATTTGAAGTGAAAGCGCCGGCCGATGCGCCCTCCGGCGCCAAGGACCACATGATCCTGGCGGTGGGCAACGACCATCAGTTTGCCAAGTTTTGTACGGTGGCCTCTCACCCCGAAATCGCCGCAGATCCACGTTTTGTCAAGAACATGGGGCGTGTGACGCACCGCGCCGAGCTGGTGCCGATGCTGGAGTCGATCATGCTGACCCGTACCAAGGCCGATTGGCTCTCTGCCCTGGAAGCAGCCAAAGTGCCCTGTGGTGCCATCAACAACCTGGCCGAAGTATTTGCTGACCCGCATGTGCAGTCTCGCCATATGGTCACACCTTGGGCCCACCCGCTCGAGCCGAATTTGCGTTTGGTCTCCAGTCCACTCAAGTTAAGCGAAACCCCCGTGCGCACCGACTTGCCGCCGCCCTTGTTGGGTCAGCACACGGACGAGGTCTTGGCCGAAGTGCTGGGTTATTCGGCTGAGCAATTGGCTCAGATGCGAGCCAATCAGGTGATTTAGCCTTACAGTACCTTATGGTCACGACATACTTAAGATTCACCTCCAGATGGCTGCTGTTCACCCTGCTGGGTGTCTTGTTGACCGCCTGTAGCTCTCAAGTGGCTCCCGAATCTAACTTCGTTTTGCTCGACGGCTCAAAGACCAGCACCTCGCAATTTCGAGGAAAAGTCACACTCGTCAATTTCTGGGCGACCAGCTGCACCACATGCGTGGCTGAAATGCCGCAAATCATCTCGACCTATCAGCAGTACCAATCACGCGGGTTCGAGACGATGGCCGTGGCCATGTCGTATGACCCGCCCAGCTATGTAGTGAACTTTACGCAGACGCGCAAGTTGCCCTTCAAGGTGGCCTTGGACAACACCGGGGCGGTGGCCAAGGCTTGGGGCGATATTCAGCTCACGCCCACCACGTTCTTGCTCGACAAGCAAGGCGCCATTGTGAAACGCTATGTGGGCACGCCTGATTTCAAGGAGTTGAACGCCTTGATCGATAAGCTACTGGCCGCCACCTGAGCAGCCAGCGCTGCCCGCTCAATCTTTGCGGAAGTTATCGTGGCAGGCTTTGCATGTGCCGCCTGTGGCCGCAAAAGCGGTCTTGAGTGCGTCCAAATTGCCAGTTTTGGCAGCGGCTTGGAGCTTGGCAGCTTCGCCCACGAATTTGTCTTCGGCCTCTTTGAATTTGGCAGCATCTTTCCAAATTTCAGGCTTGGCCCGGGTTTCACCTTTGTCAGTGCCCTCGCCAAAAGCAGCCCAAGGCAATTTGGACAGTGTGGCGACCAGGTCGGCATTCTCAGCGGCGACTTTGGCATCGAAAGGCGCACGTCCGCTGGCCATAGCGCCCAAACGAGAGAAGTGTGCGCCCATGACGGTGAAGCTGGCTTTGCGGTATTTGATGGCGTCTTCAGGTTTGGCAAATTGCGCGGCTGCAGGCATAGTCAACGCAGCGGCAACAGAAGCTAAGATCAGCGTAATGGATGTTTTCATGGTGGTCCTCAGCGGTTGGAAATTAACCCAGTGAGTCTCTCATGTTTTGGTGAATTCCGCATGACCTTCGAACCAGGGATTGCGGCGTAAGGGGTTTGAATGCACAAAATTCGCGTATGGGATTTACCCACTCGTTTGTTTCACATGGCTTTGGCGTGTTGTTTCGTGGCCTTGGTGATCACGGGCAATGTAGGTGGCGAGGCCATGGTGTGGCATTTCCGGCTGGGTTTTGCGATGCTGGCCTTGCTCTTATTCCGCTTCCTATGGGGCTTTGGGGGCGGCTTGTGGTCAAGATGGTCGCAGTTGCGGCTGAGCCCAAAAGCTTTGATCGGTTACTGGCGTTCACCCGCTGTGTTGCAGGCCGGGCACAACCCCATGGGTTCATGGTCTGTGGTGACCTTGCTGGTCATGCTGTTGCTGCAAGTGCTTTCAGGCATGGTCAGCGATGACGAAATCTCTAATGTCGGGCCCTTTGTACCTTGGGTGTCCTCTTCCCTTTCGGCCTTTGCAACACATTGGCACACCGAGACCGGCAAAATGATTTTGCTGCTCTTGGTGGCGCTGCACTTGGCTGCGATTTGGTTTTACCGTCGATTCAAAAAACAAGCCTTGACCCAAGCCATGGTGTGGGGCGATCAAACTTTGGCAGCGCCCGCCATGGCTTCGCGTGACGACACCCGCACGCGCGTGCTGGCTGTGGTTTTGGCCTTGGCTTGCGCTGCTGCTGCTGTGCTGTTGTGGCGCCTAGCGCCTTGATGGC
>CANGKR010000062.1 GCA_947454355.1 Comamonadaceae bacterium | reverse complement strand
TGGCTGTAGGCGCTGACCAGTCGTTCCACCGACAAGTCACCGCCCGCAGCCAATAGACCCGGCGCGGCTGTCTCTGCGCCCCAAGCGCTGTGCACAGGCGGAAAGGGGCTGTCCGATTCAAGCCAATGCAAGGGTGGAGCGGGTGCTGCGGGCATGCCCAGATTACACATCAAACCCCGCTGGCAGTTTGTCGCCCGCTGCACATTTGCGTTTATCCTAGGAACTATGAAACTCTACAACTACTTCCGTTCCTCCTCGTCCTACCGGGTTCGCATCGCCTTGAACCTCAAAGGATTGGATTACGAATACATTCCTGTTCACATTGCCAAAGGTGAGCACAAGTTGCCCGAATACGCCGCCATTTCTGCGGACCTGTTGGTGCCGACGCTGGAAATCGATGGGCGCCGCCTCGGGCAGTCCTTGGCCATCATCGAGTACCTCGATGAGCTCTATCCACACCCCCGATTGATCCCCACAGACGCCTTTGAACGTGCCCAAGTGCGAGCCCTGTCTCAGTCAATTGCCTGTGAAATCCACCCCATCAACAACTTGCGCGTCTTGAAGTACCTCACGGCCGAGTTGGGGGCCAGTGATGAAGCCAAAAACAACTGGTACCGTCACTGGGCGCGCGAAGGCTTGCTGGCCTTCGAACGTCAATTGGCCTCCTTGCCGCCGGCGACTTTTTGCCTGGGCAACACCCCGACTCTGGCTGACTGCTGCCTGGCTCCACAGATCTTCAATGCCCAACGTTTCAAAACATCGCTGGATGGCCTGCCACGCACCATGGCCGTGTTTGATGCCTGCATGAAGCTTGAAGCTTTTGAGCGGGCACACCCCTCGGCTTGCCCGGACCACGAAGCTTGAACCTGCCGCCAGCCTCTTGGGTGTTGCCGGATTGGCCGGTGGCCAGCCACGTCAAGGCGAGGTTCACGACCCGAGATGGCGGTGTGTCTAAGGCGCCTTGGGCTTCATTCAATCTCGGTGATCACGTGGGCGATGATCCTTTGCAGGTGGGTCGCAACCGACAACTTCTCGCGCATCACCTGAGCGCCCGTCCCGTTTTCTTGCAGCAAGTGCATGCCTGGGATGTCTGCGACGTCCATGCGGACAGCCCCGACAGCATCATGGCTGACGCCTGCTGGACTTCAGAGCCCGGTGTCGCTTGCACCATCATGGTGGCCGATTGTTTACCAATGTTGATCACCGATGCTCATGGCCAATGGGTGGCTGCAGCCCATGCCGGCTGGCGCGGCTTGGCTGGGCATGAAGGCCAAGGCGTTGTCGAGGCGATCATCAACCGTTGTCTGCGTGCGGCTGCGCAACACCCTGGCGAATTGAAGGTCTGGTTGGGGCCTTGTATCGGGCCAAAGGCTTTTCAAGTGGGGCCCGAAGTGCATGCGACGTTTTGCGCTACGCATCCCGAGGACGCCAGTGCGTTTGCACACCAAACGACTGATCGTTATCTGGCGGATTTGGCGCTCCTGGCACGGCTGCGCTTGAAGCGCTTGGGCGTCAATGCGGTGTACGGCAATGACAGTTCGTCAGCTTGGTGTACCCATACTCAGGAATCATTGTTCTTTTCCCACCGGCGGGACGCTGGGTTGCTCGGCGCTACTGGGCGCATGGCTGCTTGCATCTGGCTCGAGGGTTGAAGGTGATGTGTTGGTGGAGTGGGTTTGTGCCCATTCGGCTTCGCGGGCTTTGCGTGCCTTGTTTCTTTGTGGCGTACCCATCAGGTAAACCATGAGTGCGGTTGGAAGGATGCCGTAAAGAATGAAGGTCACAATGGCACCCAGTAGCGTGCCGTTCGTGTTGGTGGCTTCAGCCACACTCATCATGAGCGTGACGTAAATCCAGGCGATGGGAATGATGTACATCGGTGGGCTACCGTAAAATTGAACATGTTGAAACCATACGAAATGGATTCAACACCTGAGAAAGAGACTTGCACATGACTGCTCAGACACCTGATTTTTGGTCCCAGATCAACCAGGACTTTCAGCAAAAGCTGACACAAAGTTGGGGGCAGGCTCTGCAAGCCTTCCAAACCATGGACTTAGGCGGTATTGTGCCCCCGACCGGCAAGGCAAGTGCGCCAGAGGGCTTGAAGTTCGCGGCCGACAAGCTGGAGCATGTTCAAAAACAATACCTCGAAGAAGCCGCCCAACTGTGGAACATCAGCCTGAGCGGCAAAGCCCCCATCAAGGACCGCCGTTTCGCCTCAGAGGCTTGGCAAAACAACCCGATGGCCGCTTTCACCGCGGGCACGTATTTGCTCAATTCCCGCACCTTGATGGGCTTGGCCAACGCAGTCGATGCCGATGCGCAAACCCAAAACCGGATCCGTTTTGCCGTGGAGCAATGGGTCGCCGCCACTGCGCCCAGCAACTTCCTGGCTCTGAACGCAGAGGCGCAGCAAAAAGCCATCCAAACCCAAGGCGAAAGTTTGGCCAAAGGCATGCAAAACCTGATGCATGACCTCAAGCAAGGTCATGTGTCGATGACCGACGAAAGCCTTTTCGAAGTCGGCAAGAATGTCGCCACCACCGAGGGTGCCGTGGTCTTTGAGAATGAGTTCTTCCAACTCATCGAATACAAGCCCCTGACCGCCAAGGTCTACGAGCGGCCCTTCCTGCTGGTGCCGCCCTGCATCAACAAGTTCTACATCCTGGACCTGCAGCCCGACAACTCCTTCATCCGTTATGCGGTGAGTCAAGGGCATCGCTGCTTTGTGGTCAGCTGGCGCAACCCCGATGAAAGCATGTCCCATAAGACCTGGGACGATTACATTGAACACGGTCCGATCCAGGCCATTGAAACGGTGCGCGAACTCACGGGTGCCAAAGAGATCAATGCCCTGGGATTTTGTGTCGGTGGCACCATGCTCAGCAATGCCTTGGCGGTATTGGCGGCGCGGGGTCAAAAGCCAGTGGCCAGTGCCACCTTTTTGACCACACTGATCGACTTCACGGACACCGGCATTTTGGATGTATTCATTGACGACAACTTCGTCAAGTTCCGCGAACTGCAAATGGGGCAGGGCGGTTTGCTCAAAGGGCAGGACCTGGCATCCACTTTCAGCTTTTTGCGCCCTAACGATTTGGTGTGGAATTACGTGGTGGGCAACTACCTCAAGGGCGAGTCGCCACCGCCCTTTGACTTGCTGTATTGGAACAGCGACTCGACCAACCTGCCTGGTCCGTTCTATGCCTGGTATCTGCGCAATACTTACCTCGAAAACCGCTTGGTGCAACCCGGAAAAGCCACGGTCTGCGGTGAGAGCATCGACTTGCGCAAGGTCAATTTGCCGGTTTACGTCTACGGCTCGCGTGAAGACCACATCGTGCCCATCGGCGGCGCCTATGCTTCGACGCAATATTTGCCCGGCAAAAAACGCTTTGTGATGGGCGCATCAGGCCACATCGCGGGCGTGATCAACGCCCCGGCTGCCAAAAAGCGCAGCCACTGGTTGCGCGAAGATGGCAAATTCCCGGCCGATGTGAACCAATGGATCGATGGCGCCAAGGAGTTGCCAGGCAGTTGGTGGACCGATTGGTCTGAATGGCTCAAGTCACATGCTGGCAAGCAAATTGCATCCCCCAAAACCTATGGCAAGGGAGCACGCTTCAAAACCATCGAAGCCGCGCCCGGACGTTACGTCAAAGTGCGGGCCTGATTTTCAAGAAACCAACCGGAGACTTTTCATGCAACAAGATATCGTGATCGTATCGGCAGCGCGCACCGCTGTGGGTAAATTTGGTGGCTCTTTGGCCAAAATCAGTGCCCCTGAATTGGGCGCCATTGTCATCCGCGAGGCCATCGCCCGCGCAGGCTTGCAGCCTGACCAAATCGGTGAGGTCATCATGGGTCAGGTGCTGACGGCAGGCAGTGGGCAAAACCCTGCCCGCCAAGCCATGATGAAAGCCGGTGTGGCCAAGGAAACACCGGCCATGACCATCAACGCGGTGTGCGGCTCGGGTTTGAAAGCCGTCATGCTCGCCGCCCAAGCCGTGGCCTGGGGGGACAGCGAAATTGTCGTGGCTGGTGGTCAAGAAAACATGAGCGCTTCGCCACACGTCCTGATGGGATCTCGCGATGGCCAACGCATGGGCAACTGGAACATGGTCGATTCCATGATCGTCGACGGCCTGTGGGATGTCTATAACCAGTACCACATGGGCATCACCGCCGAGAACGTGGCCAAGGAACACGGTATCACCCGCGAAATGCAAGACGAGTTGGCCCTGAACAGCCAGCGCAAAGCCGCGGCAGCCATGCAGGCCGGTCGCTTCAGGGACGAGATCGTGTCGGTGTCCATTCCCCAGCGCAAAGGCGATCCGGTCGTTTTTGACACCGACGAGTTTGTCAACCAAAAAACCAGCGCCGAAGCGCTGGCTGGCCTGCGTCCGGCTTTTGACAAAGCGGGCAGTGTCACGGCTGGCAATGCTTCGGGTATCAATGATGGCGCCGCCGCCGTGGTGGTCATGTCTGCAGCCAAGGCCGCTGCACTGGGCCTGAAACCCTTGGCCCGCATTGCAGCATTCGGCACCAGCGGTCTGGACCCGGCCACCATGGGCATGGGCCCTGTACCCGCTTCGCGCAAAGCCTTGGCCCGTGCGGGTTGGAGCGCCAGCGATGTGGACCTGTTCGAATTGAATGAAGCCTTCGCAGCACAGGCTTGCGCGGTCAACAAAGTCTTGGATATCGATCCGGCCAAAGTCAACGTCAATGGCGGTGCGATCGCCATCGGGCACCCGATTGGTGCGTCCGGTTGCCGCATCTTGGTGTCCTTGTTGCACGAAATGCAGCGCCGCGATGCCCAAAAGGGCTTGGCCGCTTTGTGCATCGGTGGTGGCATGGGCGTGTCTCTGGCCATCGAGCGCGTCTGATCGCCTTTTCCTCAGTTTCTCAATCCAACTCATCAACAGGAGACAACCTCATGAGTCAAAAATTAGCTTACGTCACCGGTGGCATGGGCGGCATCGGAACCGCCATCTGCCAGCGCCTTCACAAAGAAGGCTTCAAGGTCATTGCCGGTTGCGGCCCCACCCGTGATTTCACCAAATGGCTGGACGAGCAAAAAGCCTTGGGCTACACCTTCTATGCCTCGGTGGGTAACGTGGGTGATTGGGACTCCACCGTCGAAGCCTTCAGCAAAACCAAGGCCGAGCATGGTCCGATCGATGTGTTGGTCAACAATGCCGGCATCACCAAGGACCGCATGTTCCTGAAGATGTCCAGAGAAGACTGGAGTGCAGTGATGAGCACGAACCTGGACTCCATGTTCAACGTGACCAAGCAGGTCGTGCCTGACATGGTCGAGCGCGGTTGGGGACGGATCATCAACATCTCTTCGGTCAACGGCGAAAAAGGTCAAGCCGGTCAAACCAACTACTCGGCTGCTAAAGCCGGTATGCACGGTTTCTCGATGGCCCTGGCCCAGGAAATGGCCACCAAAGGCGTGACCGTCAACACCGTCTCGCCCGGTTACATCGGCACTGACATGGTCAACGCCATCCGCCCCGATGTGCTGGAAAAGATCGTGGCCACTGTACCGGTCAAGCGCTTGGGTAAGCCCAGCGAGATCGCCTCCATCATCGCCTGGCTGGCCAGCGAAGAAGGCGGTTACGCCACCGGCGCTGACTTCTCGGTCAACGGCGGCTTGCACATGGGCTGATCGACCTTTTGTGCTGCACAAACCCGCCCCTGCCGACATGGGCGGGTTTTTTATGTGTGTTGTTGAGTTCTCTTCTTTGGAATTTCAATTTCCACAGGAGTAATTTCCTTCGGCTTGTATTTGTCAAGGTTGGCAACGTCTCCATGCTGTGCTTTCTATTTTGGCGATTTGCCAATAAGGCTTTACTTTGCAGCGAAGCAAAAAGGCCAAACGGTTTGAAACCAGTTTGGCCTTGAGGTGTACATCAGATGGCGGGTGCCTTGAGGGAGCCCCAAACGCCTTCTATACCCATGCCAATCGAAAGTAAATTGGCATCAGAGCCCAATGGGCCATCGATCTGCATGCCCACAGGCAGGCCGCCTGCGGTCATGCCAGCCGGAATCGATACGCTGGGTATGCCGGCATTGGTGCAGGGGTCGGTGTTGCGGATGCAGGTGCCAAAGGTGTCTTTGCCGGATTGCTCAGCACCGCTTACGGTATAGCTGACTGTGCTGGAGCCCTTGGTCGCATCGATTTTGGGTGCTGCCAATATCGTGGTCGGGAACATGACGGCTTCAACGCCTACGGTGGCAAAGTAGTCTTTATAGAGTTTTTGCAACGCAGGCCGCTTGGTGGCCATGACGTCGCCATAAGCACCGCCAAACACATCGCCCAGGATGGCGCCAAATGCACCTTGCACATCAGGGCTGGCCAATTGGTCGCTGACTTCCTTGACGGTACTGACGGGCGCCTTGTTGGCCAACAGGTAAGCCGGAATGGCCGCTACGGGCTCATGCAGTGCAATGGGGAAGGACATCGAGTCGTTCAGGGCCATGATGCCTGTCAGGTCGGCATCGACAAACACCACGCCTGCGTCGGCTAATTTTTGTTTGGCAGCCAAGGCGACTGTTTTGACGCTGTCATCCAGCCCTGCCCAAAAGCTGGCGGGAATGCCAATCTTCACGCCTTTGAGTGTTTTAGCCGAGGGTGCTGTGGTGCCCGAAATCACCGCATCGAGCAAGGCCAGATCGGCCACAGTGCGGGCCATGGGACCCAGCGTGTCTCGTGTGGTGCTGATGGGCAATGCGTCGTTTGCCGTATCGGTATAGCGTCGGCCTTTGCCAGGGCCATCGCCCACTGATGGTCGAAAGCCGGCAATACCGCAGAACGCTGCAGGTATGCGGGTTGAGCCACCTGTGTCCGTCCCCAAACCTGCGGGTGCAAAGCGCGCAGCCACCGCCACTGCAGTGCCGCCTGATGAACCGCCCGAAACGCGTGTGGTGTCGTAGGGGTTTTTGCAAGGGCGTGTCGCGGCTTTGGAGATGGGGTCTATGCCCAGTGTGAAGTTGGTGCTGGTAATGCCAAAAGCCCACTCATGCAGGTTGGATTTGCCTAAAACGATGGCGCCTGCATCGATCAGTTTTTGCAAAGAGGGGGCGTTGGTGGCAGGCTGGAAGTTGCGCAGCGATGACGTGCCGCCTGTAGTCTTCATGCCTTTGGAGTTGATGTTGTCTTTGACAACGATGGGCAATCCGGCCAATGGCCCCAGGGTTTTGCCAGCAGCACGGTCGGCATCGAATTGCTTGGCTGCGGCCATAGCGCCGGCTTCGTCGAGCGTGATCATGGCGTTCAAGTCCGACACGGCTTTGGCACGCGCGATCAAGGTGGTCACGTAGGTGGTGGCGCTCAGGCTGCCGGACTTGAGCGCAGCTACAGCCTGTGTGGCCGTCAAGGCCAATTGTTCGTCGGGTGTAAGGGCTGGCGTCGAATTGCCGCCACAAGCCACCAACGCGGTGCTGCCCAGCAGGGTTGATGCCGAAACAACGCCTGATGTTTTGAAAAAGTTTCGACGCGAGGGTGAGTGTTGCATGGTGTGTCTCCTGAATGAAATCGCGCACAAGGCTTTGTGCGGATCTCATCCTAGGTAGACATTCAGTGGGGCGGTATCCCTGAAATGAGGGAGGTGCAGTTCAGTTCAGTTCAGTTCAAGATTTTGTGCGCCAAGCCCGCTCTGTTGGTGGCGCCTGTCTTTCTGAAGGCGTGCTCTAAATGTGTGCGGACAGTGGTGGTAGAAATATTCAAGCGCCGGGCAATTTCTTTGTCTGACAAACCTTGAGCGACCAATTGCGCTGCCTCTTGCTCTCTGGGGCTGAGCTTGGCAATGAGCGATGGAGTTGGCTTGTGGAGCGTGCTGTGATTGCGTGCTCTTGCTAAAGCGCTGGTGAAGGCCGGTTGGATCATGTCGAGCATGCGCAAGTCATCTTCTGAGAAGTTTTCTCTTCGCCGGTCGCGCCAAATGCGCATGTCTCCCAAATTGTGACCTTGATACCACGCGTACAAATTTACACCCCAGTACAGGCCGTCTTTGTCAAGGAAGTCATTGAAAAATTCAGTTTTGCGCAGCACTTCGTGTTTCAGGACGTCCGTGGCCCGAACGGCTACTTCATAACGCTTCATCAAAGGCGTGATCGGATCATTGAATTGAAAGTAAGTTTCATAATGTTGGACGTTGTCGGGATCCATGTTGATCTGCACCGACTGACCGAATGAAACACTGTCAGGTTGCCATACAAAACTGGCGTAGTACTGCGCCTGAAGCAACTGCATGACCAGATCGCCCACAATTTCACGGATCTCATGTTCCTGATGAGACTCGGCAAAAGCCTGCATGATCTTGGCCATCAGGCCCATTTGTTTGCCAGTCAAATACACGCGGCGGCTCCCGTTTTGACTGGGGTGACGATGGGGTTCATGACCAAATTACATCCCTTAAGCAAGCGCGTACCAATCGGGTTTTTCCCATCCTCGATTTAGAGGAGGGGGCTCGTTCTCCCGTTTCAACGTTTTCACTGGGTTGCTGCGAAAATGTCTCCAATGTGTTGCTTATCTTGACTTTGCATGCCGCTCGCCGGTTCTTCAGGTCAAAAATGCCCTAAATTCCTCCATTCATGGAAAAAAATTCTCTTATCAATCGACCGCTGAACCCTTGGCGCCTGTCTGTGGCCCCGATGATGGACTGGACCGATAGGCACTGCCGCTTTTTTCACCGCCTGCTCACGCGCCATACTTTGCTATACACCGAGATGGTGACCACGGGGGCTTTGCGCCACGGCAGTGTGCAGCGTCATTTGCGTTTCAATGCCGAAGAGCACCCTGTGGCGCTGCAATTGGGCGGCAGTGAGTCCGCAGAGTTGGCCCATGCGGCCAAACTGGGCCAGGAGTGGGGCTATGACGAAATCAATCTCAACTGCGGCTGTCCTTCGGACCGGGTTCAACGAGGTGCTTTTGGCGCCTGCCTGATGAATGAACCGCAGACCGTGGCCGATGGCGTCAAAGCCATGTTGGATGTGGTCGACGTGCCGGTGACGGTCAAGCACCGCATTGGCATTGACCGGATCGAGAGCTATGACTTTGTGCGTGACTTTGTAGGCACCGTGAGCCAAGCGGGTTGCAAGGTGTTCATCGTTCACGCCCGCAATGCCTGGCTGGATGGCCTTTCACCCAAGGAGAATCGCGAAATTCCTCCCTTGCGCTACGAACTGGCTTACCGGCTGAAAAAAGATTTTCCGGGTTTATGCATCGCAGTGAACGGCGGCATCAAAACCAACGCAGACATCGCCAGCCATTTGCAGCACGCCGATGGGGTGATGATCGGCCGCGAGGCCTACTACAACCCTTGGCTGCTCACGTCTTGGGACGCCGCGTTCTGGGGTGATGCAGGGCCCGCCATGGACCGCTTGCAGGTTGAAGAAGCCATGGTGGCCTACATGGAGCGTGCCTTTGCCGAAGATGGCTGTCCCTGGTATGCGATCGCCCGGCACATGCTGGGTCTGCACCACGGACAGCGGGGCGGACGCCTGTGGCGCCAAGTCTGGAGCGATCACAAGCTCAAACCTCTGCCACCCCGCGAAGTGTGGGCGCTGGCCCAAGCTGCTTTGCTGCGCGGCGCTGAAAAGCCTGTGGATGCCTACTGAACTTTTGCGTCAGCAGGCGCACACCCGCTGGGCCTTGATCCTGATCTGGTTGACCCCCATGCTCTGGACGGTAAACCAGGTGGTCGCGCGGCTGGCGCCCGGGGTGGTGGCGCCCCATGTCCTGGCCTTGGGACGCTGGAGCTTGGCGGGTTTGATTTTGACCTTTTTGTCCCGCCACGAATTGTGGCAAATGCGGGGCCACATTGTGCGCACCTGGTACCAGTCGCTGATTCTGGGGGCCTGCGGGATGTGGATCTGCGGGGCCTGGGTGTACATGGCGGGGCAAAGCACCAGTGCCATGAACATCTCTCTGATTTATGCCGCCTCACCCGTGATGATCGCCGTGGGGTCTGTGTTGTGGCTGGGGGAGCACTTTCGCAAGCGACAAATGCTGGGCGTAGCCATGGCCTTGAGTGGCGTGTTGCATGTGGTGGTGCGGGGTCATTGGTCGCAAATGGCTCAGGTGGAGTGGGTGGCCGGTGATTTGTGGATCGTGGCCGCTGCCATCGCCTGGGCAGCGTATGCCTTGTTGCAAAAGCAATGGCCCAGCCCCTTGAGCGCCACGGCACGTTTGGCCACCATCTGCATGGGCGGTGTGGTCGTCTTAGCCCCCTTTGCCGCCTGGGAAATGGCGGCAGACGACGCCTTGCCCCTGAGCTTGCACGCACTGACCCTGGTGGTGGTGACCGCCTTGGTGCCGGGTGTGGGGGCGTATTGGATATACGGATGGACCCAAAAAATTCTGGGCACCAGCCGTGTGGCGGTCACCTTGTATCTGGGGCCTTTGTATGCGGGCTTGGCCGCATGGCTGTTGTTGCACGAAGCCATGGGCTGGCACCACCTGGTGGGTGGCTTGTTGATTTTGTCGGGTGTGGGCCTGGTCATGGCCGGTAAAGCCCCCGAGCCTGAGCCGTCATCCTGAACGAGGTCAGGTCACTGGGCCGCTTGCAGGCCGTTCATGAAATGGGCTGCCATTTTTTGCGCGGCCAACTCGGGTTGGCGCTGGAGTAAGGCTTGCACGATCTCGCGGTGTTCCGCCAAGGATTGGTCCAAGCGGCCTTCCTTGAACAGCGAGTGGTGCCGGTTGAGTTTCATCACCTTGCGCAAATCAGCCACCATTTGGTCACGCCATTTGTTGTCGGCAAACTGCAGCAACTGCTGGTGAAACTGTTCATTGATTTCAAAAAAACGGTCACGGTCGCCCACGGCCGATTCCAGTTCTTGGTGCAGGGCTTGAATCTGCGCCAGCTGTTCGGGTGTACAGGAGACGGCCACTTGGCGAACGGCATCGGATTCCAGCAAGGCCAGCAGGTGATAGACGTCGCGCAAGTCTTTCTCGCTGACCTCAGTCACATAGGCACCGCGCCGCACCTTCATGGTCACCAGGCCCTCGGCCGCCAGCACTTTGAGCGCTTCGCGCAGGGGGGTGCGGCTGATGCCCAGCGCTTCCGCAATGCGCAATTCGTCAATCCAGCTGCCCGCCTCGAGTTCCCGCGCAAATATGCGCTGGCGCAACAGTTCGGCCACTTCTTCATAGAGAGCACGGGGCGCTAAAGACAGGACGGACATGGGCTGAGCAGAGGGCAATTGAGGTTGTTCAAAAAATAATGACCCGCTTCAGGGTCAAGGCCGATTGTAAGCCGGTTAAAATATTCTGCATCAATAATTATGAATCACAGCATTTGTAAGCGGGTCAGCGGCCCCAAGCTGCCAAAATTCGCTACAGCCATTTTTGTCCCGAAAGCACAGCGCCATGACGTCCAAATCCTTTGAATTCAACGCTTCCAACCTGGAAGCCTGGCAAAAAGCAGCGGTCAAATCCGCCCCCGGTGGCGATGTGAGCGCCCTGAATTGGAAGACGCCCGACGGCATCGTCGTCAAACCCCTCTACACCGCCGAAGACACGGCCAACTTGCCTTACGCCAACACGCTGCCGGGTTTTGAGCCTTTCCTGCGCGGCCCGCAAGCCACCATGTACGCGGTGCGCCCCTGGACGATCCGCCAGTACGCCGGTTTCTCCACCGCCGAAGAGTCCAATGCCTTTTACCGCAAGGCCTTGGCTGCAGGCGGGCAGGGCGTGTCGGTCGCGTTTGACCTGGCCACCCACCGCGGCTACGACTCTGACCACCCCCGTGTCGAGGGCGATGTGGGCAAGGCCGGGGTCGCGATTGACTCGGTCGAGGACATGAAGATACTGTTCAACGAGATCCCGCTCGACAAAGTCTCGGTCTCGATGACCATGAACGGCGCGGTGCTGCCCGTGTTGGCCGGTTATGTTGTGGCCGCTGAAGAGCAGGGCGTGAGCCAGGACAAACTCTCCGGAACGATTCAGAACGACATTCTGAAAGAGTTCATGGTGCGCAACACCTACATCTACCCGCCTGAGCCGTCGATGAAGATCATCGGCGACATCATCGAGTACACGGCCAAGAACATGCCCAAGTTCAACTCGATCTCGATCTCGGGCTACCACATGCAAGAAGCCGGTGCCAACCAGGCGCTCGAGATGGCCTTCACGCTGGCCGATGGCAAGGAGTATGTGAAGACCGCCATTGCCAAGGGCATGGACGTGGACGAGTTCGCTGGCCGCCTGAGTTTCTTCTGGGCGGTGGGCATGAACTTCTATCTGGAGATCGCCAAGATGCGTGCGGCCCGTTTGCTGTGGTGCCGCATCATGAAAGGCTTTGACGCCAAGAACCCCAAGAGCCTGATGCTGCGCACGCACAGCCAGACCTCCGGCTGGTCGCTCACCGAGCAAGACCCTTACAACAACGTGGTGCGCACGACCATCGAGGCCATGGCGGCCGTGTTTGGCGGCACCCAGTCGCTGCACACCAACTCGTTTGACGAGGCGATTGCCTTGCCCACCGAATTCAGTTCGCGCATCGCCCGCAACACCCAGCTCATCATTCAGGAAGAGACCCACATCACCAACGTGATCGACCCCTGGGCCGGCAGCTACATGATGGAGAGCCTGACGCAAGAAATGGCCGACAAGGCCTGGGCCATCATCGAAGAAGTCGAAGCCATGGGCGGCATGACCAAGGCAGTGGACAGCGGCTGGGCCAAGCTCAAGATCGAAGCGGCGGCCGCTGAAAAGCAGGCTCGTATCGACTCGGGCAAAGACGTTATCGTCGGCGTCAACAAATACAAGCTGGCCAAGGAAGACCCGATCGACACCTTGTCCATCGACAACGTCAAGGTGCGTGACGGCCAGATCGAACGCCTCAAAGCCATCCGCGCCAGCCGCGACAGCGCCAAGGTGCAGGCCGCACTCGATGCCTTGACCGCATCAGCTGAGTCCGGCCAGGGCAACTTGCTGGAACTGACGATCCAAGCCATGCGCCTGCGTGCCACGGTGGGCGAGGTGTCGGACGCAATGGAAAAAGCCTACGGCCGCCATCGCGCCGATACCCAAAAGGTGACCGGTGTATACGCTGCCGCTTACGACTCGGCCGAGGGCTGGGAACAACTGCAAAAAGAGATCGCCGGTTTTGCCGACCAGTATGGCCGTCGCCCCCGAGTGATGATCGCCAAGCTCGGCCAGGACGGGCACGACCGGGGTGCCAAAGTGGTCGCCACCGCTTATGCCGATCTGGGCTTTGACGTGGACATGGGCCCGCTGTTCCAGACCCCCGAAGAATGCGCCCGCCAAGCGATTGAAAACGATGTGCACGCCGTGGGCGTGTCCACCCTCGCAGCCGGTCACAAGACCCTGGTGCCCGCCATCATTGCCGAGCTGAAGAAGCAAGGCGCCGACGACATCATCGTGTTCGTGGGCGGCGTGATTCCGCGCCAGGACTACGAGATGCTGTACGACGCAGGCGTCAAAGGCATCTATGGCCCCGGCACACCGATCCCGGCCAGCGCCAAGGATGTGCTGGAGCAGATCAAGAAGGCCGCGGCCTGATCGCTCAAGACAGGACACCGGCGTGACGCCTGATCAGTTGTTGCCAGGTTTGCTGCAGGGCTCCGCGCCTGTGCAGCGCCGCGCCATGGCCAAAGCCATCACGCTGCTCGAGTCCACCCGTGCCGACCACCGCGTGCAGGCCGAT
>CANGKR010000061.1 GCA_947454355.1 Comamonadaceae bacterium | reverse complement strand
GCACCGTCCTGAAACCTTGGGGCAGGCCTCCCGGATTTCCGGAATGACGCCTGCCACCATCTCGCTATTGCTGATCCACTTGAAAAAGGGTGGTGTCAAAGGTTTCCTTTCCTCGGCCAACGAAGCTCAACCCGCATGATCGAGGCGCTCTCCACCCTGAAGGCGGGGGCGGCCGAGTTGGGTCTGGACTTGTCGCTCACACAGCTGGACCAGCTCATGGCTTACTTGGGCCTGATTCAGAAATGGAACAAGGTCTACAACCTCACGGCCGTGCGAGACCCGCAGGAAATGCTGACCCACCACTTGCTCGACAGTCTCACGGCCATCGCCCCGCTGGTGCGCCACACCCAAGGCCAGCCGGCCAAAGTGCTGGACGTGGGCTCGGGCGGTGGCCTGCCCGGCATCGTGCTGGCGATCTGTCGGCCTGAACTCGATGTGAGCTGCGTGGACACCGTGGGCAAAAAAGCCGCCTTCATCCAGCAGGTGGCGGCTACCCTCAAACTCCCTCACCTGCGCGGCATCCACGCCCGCGTTGAAACACTCACGGGACCGTTCGATGTGATTTGCTGCCGGGCCTTTGCTTCCCTGCCGGACTTTGTGAGCTGGTCGCGCAGCGCGCTGGCTGAGCAGGGTGTATGGATGGCCATGAAGGGCAAGCATCCGCAAACCGAGATCGACGGGTTGCCCGCTGACGTGAATGTGTTTCACGTGGAACCACTTGCGGTGCCAGGCCTGGATGTGGAGCGTTGCATGGTTTGGTTAAAGCCGTTGTCTGTAGTCTGAAGGGTTGACGCAAGTCGGCTTCGGCTTTTCCATGGCCGGCGTGTGCCGCACCAAATGCCTTGGCGTACACTCGAACCCCCGACCCGGCTGTCGGTATCCCCTCTGGAAAGTTTTGATGTTCTTCGGTATCTCGGATTACGGCGCTTTTGTCGCAGCGATTGTGTTGTTCCTGGCCATTCCCGGCCCGGGCAATCTGGCGCTCATCACCTCGACCAGCAAGGGCGGCATCGCAGGTGGGCTGGGTGCGACATTCGGCGTGATCGCTGGGGACCAGGTCCTCATGTGGCTGGCGGTGGCCGGTGTGGCCACGGTGCTGGCCACGTACCCGGCAGCGTTTGCAGCGGTGCAGTGGTTGGGCGCGCTGTACCTGGCCTGGCTGGGCTGGAAGATGCTGTCGGCCAAGCCTGGTGACTCGCCCGTGTTGAACATCCGGCCTCGCCACTATTTTCAGCAGGCGGTGGCCATCACCTTGCTCAACCCCAAGGCGATAGTGTTTTACATGGCGTTCTTTCCTTTGTTCGTTGACCCTCAAACCCATCTGGGCCTGATCAGCTTCGGCGTCATGGCGGCCACCATCGCGGCCCTCACGTTTCTCTATGGTTTGGGCATGACTTTGTTGACCTATTACTTGGCCGAGCGCATGCGGGCCAACCCGCGCATCAGCCTCGTACTCGAGAAACTCGCAGGCGTGTTCCTCATCGGCTTTGGCATCAAGCTGGCCCTTTCCAAATAACCCAGGCGTATCACGATGGCCAAAATTTTCTGCATAGCCAACCAAAAAGGCGGAGTGGGTAAGACCACCACGACCGTCAATCTGGCCGCCGGTTTGGCCAAGGTCGGCCAAAGGGTGCTGCTGGTGGATCTGGATCCTCAGGGCAATGCCACCATGGGCTCGGGCGTGGACAAGCGGCAATTGACCCTGTCGGTTTACGATGTCTTGCTCGAATCGGCCAGTGTGAAAGAGGCCGCGATTTTTGCCGATAAATGTGGCTATCACGTGCTGGGGGCCAACCGCGAGTTGGCGGGAGCCGAGGTCGAGCTGGTCGAGCTGGAGCGGCGTGATCAACGGCTCAAAGAAGCCTTGGCCGCTGTGCAGGTGGACTATGACTTTGTGTTGATCGACTGCCCGCCTTCCTTGTCGATGCTGACCTTGAATGGTTTGTGTTCGGCACATGGCGTGATCGTGCCGATGCAATGCGAATACTTTGCCCTCGAAGGCCTGACCGATCTGGTCAACACCATCAAGCAGGTACATGCTAATTTGAACCGGGACTTGAAAATCATCGGCTTGTTGCGGGTCATGTTCGATCCCCGGGTGACCTTGCAGCAACAGGTGAGCGAACAGCTCAAGTCCCATTTTGGCGACAAGGTGTTCAACGCGGTCATTCCCCGCAATGTGCGCTTGGCCGAAGCCCCCAGTTATGGGCTGCCCGGCGTGGTGTTCGATCCATCGGCCAAAGGCAGTGTGGCCTTTGTCGAGTTCGCCCGAGAGTTGGTCGAACGAATTCCCACAATGTGAAATGACAAAGCCTTTGGTTTTGGTTTTGCCCGGATGGCCTGCCAGCGCACTGGACCCCTGGCCGCTAGCCTGGGCCTCCCAGCCGGGTTACCACTGCGTGTCGCAACATGATTGGCAACGACCCTTGCGGGGCGATTGGTTGATCCGGCTGGAAGAAGCCGTGTTGGCCGCCCCGCAGGTGGTGGTAGTAGCCCACGATTTAGGCTGCATTCAACTGGCCGCTTGGGCTGCGCATTCGCGCTACACCGAACGTGTGCGGGCCGCCTTGTTGGTGGCGCCCCTCGATGTGGAATCGCAGGAGATGCGTGAACGTTTATCCACTTGGTCGCCGATATCGCGCCAGCGATTGCCCTTTAAAAGTGGCGTCATCGCTGCAGCCTACAGCCCGGTGGACGCGTCACAACCCGCGCAGGCCGCGGGGTCTCAAGCCTTGGCAGCATGCTGGGGCGCACAATGGATGGGCATTTTGGCGCCGCTCACACCAGCCGATCGACAATCAGCCGTATGGCCACAAGGCCAGGCGTTGCTTCATGAACTATTGAAAGACTGAACCATGGTCACCAAAAAACCCAAAGGCCTCGGCCGTGGCCTCGAAGCCTTGCTGGGCCCCAAAGTCGTTGATGCGCCGACCCAAGCCGCGGGCACGGCCAATGACGGGATCTCCACTACTTTGTCGTTGGACGTGATGGTGGCCGGCATGTACCAACCGCGTACGCAAATGGACGAGGGCGCTTTGTACGAGTTGGCCGAGTCCATCAAAGCGCAAGGCATCATGCAGCCGATCCTGGTGCGTCAACTTGTCGATGGGCCGAACGCTGGCAAATACGAAATCATCGCAGGCGAGCGGCGTTTCCGCGCATCCAAACTGGCAGGTTTGGACCGTGTGCCTGTGTTGGTGCGCGATGTGCCCAATGAAGCCGCCGCCGCCATGGCCTTGATTGAAAACATCCAGCGCGAAGACCTCAACCCGCTGGAAGAAGCGCAGGGTTTGCAGCGACTTATTCGCGAGTTTGGCTTGACGCATGAGACCGCTGCGCAGGCTGTGGGTCGCTCGCGCAGTGCGGCCAGCAACTTGCTGCGTTTGTTGAACCTGGCTGACCCTGTGCAGACCATGCTCATGGCGGGCGATTTGGACATGGGCCATGCACGCGCCTTGTTGTCGCTGGACCGTGCGACTCAGATCACCGCCGCCAATCAAATCACCGCCAAGAAGATGTCTGTGCGCGAGGCCGAAAGCCTGGTCAAAAAACTGGGCGCTGAATTCAATCTGGTACAACAAAAACCCAAGAAAGAAAAGTCCCGAGACATCCGCCGCGTAGAGGAAGAGTTGTCGGACTTGCTGACCGCCGCGGTCGAAGTACGTGTGAAAAAACGCGTCAAACGTCACGGCAAGATCGAGGAGATGGGTGAACTCACGATTCAATTCGGATCGTTGGATGAACTCAACGGCTTGATCGATAAATTACGCGCCTGAAAGTGCCATGACCGGCAGCGAAACTCACATCGCAGAGTCTCTCAAGGGAGATCGACTGGCGGCCTTGTTTGTCCGGAAAAACCTCCTGGCCGTGTATTTGTTTGCCGTGGGCCTGAATTCACTGGTCTTTTATTTGGCGCCTTCGGGTTTTTATGAGCGCAATGTCAATCTGGCTTTCAGTTTGGCGTGCTTTGCACTGATTCCCTTGACCCGTTGGGAACGCCTGTTTGTGCCGTTGGTCCATGCATCGACTTGGTTAGGCCTGAGTTTGGTGGTGTATGTGGCGGCGCATTCCGGAGGCGTCAATTCCACTGTCTTGGTGTGGCTGGCTTTGCTGGCTTTGCCCGTTTTGATGTTGCGCGGTGCTGCTGCTGCTTTGTGGACCATCGCTTGTGTTTTGGTCATCTTGTTAGGCTTGTTTACGGCCACCGAACAAGGTTGGATCAGCAGTCATGCGCAGGTCACGCCTCAGGCGGTGCCTTGGTCGCTCATGCAAAACCTCATGGCTTTGCTCAGTCTGATGCTTTGCGTTTACCTGTTTGACCTGCAGCAAGAAAAGCAATTGCGCCATTTGAATCAGGGTAACGAGGCCTTGAAGCAAACCCATGCGGAACTGATCAAGGCTCAAGCCCACAAGGACGAATTTGTCGCTGCCGTCGGTCATGAGTTGCGCACGCCGATGAATGCGATATTGGGCTTCAACGGTGTGTTGCGTGAGGAGCTGGCGGATCACCCCGAACAAGTCGAAGTCGTCGATCACATTCGCCGCTCCACCCGCCATTTGTTGCAGGTGGTCAATGACATTCTGGATTTTTCACAACTGCAGGCCGAGCGTTTGCTTCTCAACCCGGTGGATTTTGTTTTACGGTCTTGTCTGGAAGAAGTGCTGGCCTTGAACCAAGAGCGTGCATTGCAAAAGGGTATACGTTTGCAGTTGCAATTGGCGCCGCACTTGCCTCAGCGTATTCATGCAGACGTGCTGCGCTTGCAGCAGATCTTGAACAACTTGTTGGACAACGCGTTGAAGTTCACCGTGGCGGGCGGCGTGGTCTTGAATGTTCAAGCCGACGGCGAGATGCTTCGCCTGGAGGTGATCGACTCAGGGCCAGGCATACCGCAGGCACAGCAAGCCTACATTTTTCGGCGCTTCGAGCATGCGGATGTGCAGACCACACGCACCCACGGCGGCACGGGCCTGGGCCTGACGATTTGTGAAAAGCTGGTGGCCCTGCAAGGTGGCCGCATGGGGGTGAGCAGCCAGGAGGGCCAAGGGGCCACCTTTTGGTTCACCATCCCATTGCAAGTTGCAAAACAAGCACCACTGGAGACCCATGCGGCGCCTTTGAACGACCTGGCCCTGCGCGTATTGGTGGTGGATGACAATGCGTTGAATTTGATGGTTGCCAAACTTCAATTGCAAAAATGCTGGCCCAAAGCGGACATCACGACCGCAGACACTGCGGCCAAAGCCTTGGCCTTGTTGCATGAAAACACCTTCGACGTGGCCTTGATCGACATGATCATGCCGGAGATGGACGGCATGGACTTGACTCGGCAGTTGCGACGTGATGCCCCGGCCATCACGGACAAGATGCCCATCATTGCCTTGACCGCCAATACCAATTTGGTGGACCGTCAACGCTGCCTGGACGCGGGCATGGTCGATGTACTGGACAAGCCCATGGACTTGGACAAATTGGTTCGTTCTGTCAGCCATCACATCCAGAAGTCCAAGGGAGATGTGCATGCGTGAAAGTCCTGTTTCGGGACCGCAGCGTTTGCTGCATCCGCTGTGGCAAAAGGATGTGTGGGTCCCTAAAATCGCTGCCGCGACAAGGTACCTGCCCAAGGCGTTCAGGCAGGGCAAGATGCCCTACATCTTCTTTTTTGTAAGTACCGTGGTGCTGGTCCTGTTGACCTACGCGACCATCAGTCCTTACCAAAATGCCTCGGGGTCATTCATCGCCATGTCGGCCTGGTTGATTTTGCTGTTGGTGCTGGTGAACTTTGGCATGCCCTTGAACTGGGGCATCCACATGGGCACGGGGGCGGGAGCGCTCATGCTGATTTTCGCAGTGTTCAGTGCGGGCGGCGTGTTCTCACCTCGGTTTTCGTGGTTGCTCATCTTGCCCCTAACGCCCTTTTTCGTCATCAGTCGCCAAGCCGGTGTGGCGTGGTTGGGGGCCGTGGTCTTGATTCAATTGGCGTTGGCTTGGGCCAACTTTCAAGATACGTTGCCGCCCTTTGAAATGAGCCGCGTGCACGCACTGTCTTCGTGGCTGACCTTCAGCTTGATTACGGGCATGTTGATGATCGTGCCCATGATCTATGCGCGTCTTTTTCGCAAAGCGCTGGAAGAAAGTCGTCAATACCAAGCCGAACTGCAAGCCAAGCGCGAGGAGTTAGAGCGCACTTTGCAGATGCGTGAGCATTTCATCGCGACCGTCAGTCACGAATTGCGCACGCCAATGAACGCGATTCTCGGATTCAATGCTTTGCTCTTGTCGCGTGTGCAGGGCAAGCCCGAAGCCCAGAAGGTGCTCAACCACACGCGTCAATCGGCTGACCACCTGATGACGGTGATCAATGACATCCTCGATTACTCGCAATTGCAGGCTGGGCAATTGAAGGTGCAGCCTGAAACCTTTGAGCTGAGACAGACGGTGGAGCAAGCTTTTGCCCTGTTTGGCCCCCGTGTGGACAACATGAGCTTGGCATACCGCTTGGCGATCGATCCTGCGGTGCCGCAATGGGTGCGCACCGACCGGCATCGCTTGACCCAGGTCTTGGTGAACCTGTTGGGCAACGCCTTGAAGTTCACGCACCAAGGTTCTGTGGTCTTGCAGGTCACCACCGACGGTGAGAACGTGCAGTTCGCGGTGCAAGACACCGGTATCGGCATTGCCAAGGAGCGGCAAGCCAAGATCTTTCATCGCTTCACCCAGGCCGATGGCGACATCCATGCCATCTATGGCGGCAACGGTTTGGGCTTGGCCATTTCACAACAGCTGGCGGGCTTGCTGGGCGGATTCATTGGCTTTGAAAGTGAATCGGGTCACGGCTCCCGGTTCTGGTTAAGCTTGCCTTTGACCCCAGTCGAGCCACCCGCAGCCAACTCACAAGCCATGCCCTCGGCGGTGAAAGCTTCCGACAGGGCCTGGCAATTTTTGGTGGTGGACGATCATCCTGTCAACCGATTGCTGGCCAAGCATGTGTTGCACAACACCTGGCCGCAAAGCAAGGTGATTGAGGCGGCCGATGGTCAAGAGGCGATTGAAATTCTGGTCTCGCAGCCCATCGATTTGGTATTGATGGACATGGTCATGCCGGTCATGGATGGCATCGTCACCACCCATGCCATCCGTCAGTATCTGCCCTCAGACTTGCGGACACTGCCCGTGATCGGATTGACAGCCAATGTGACGCCCCAGGACCTGGAGCGTTTTGAGTCCTCAGGTTTGAGCGCGCTGATGCTCAAGCCCTTTGAACCTGCATTGCTGTGCGCCAAGGTGGAAGCCTTGTTGCCCCGGCGCTAATTCACAGCGCTGAGTGCGCTGTGACTCACAGCGAAAAAATCTTGCCCGGATTCATGATGTTGTGCGGGTCCAGCGCCTGCTTGATGGTGCGCATCATGCTGACGGCACCTTCGCCTGTTTCGGTGCGCAAAAAGTCCATTTTGTGCAGACCGATGCCGTGCTCGCCCGTGCAAGTGCCACCCAACCGCAAAGCGCGGTGTACCAGTTGTTGATTCAGGGCTTCCGCAGTTTCACACTCTTGCGAATTGTTCGGGTCGATCAGATAGCCAAAGTGGAAATTGCCATCGCCCACATGTCCCACCAGGAAGTAGGGCAGACCGCTGGCATCGGTTTCGGCAATCGAGTCGAGCAGGCAGTCGGCCAATTTGCTGATGGGCACACAAGTGTCTGTGCTGATGGCTCGGCAACCCGGCCTGCTTTGGATCGCCGCAAAGTAGGCGTTGTGCCGCGCGGTCCACAAGCGGGTTCGCTCTTCGGGTGTGGTGGCCCATTCAAACGCGTTGCCGCCCAACTCGCTGGCGATGGCTTGCACGGTTTCTGCTTGTTCTTTCACGCCCGCAGGCGAGCCGTGGAACTCCATCAGCAGCATGGGCTCTTCGCGCAGGCCCAGTTTGGCATAGGCATTGACCATGCGCACGGTGTTGTGGTCGATCAGTTCTACGCGTGCGATCGGTACGCCCAATTGAATGGTTTGGATCACCGCATGCACCGCCGCTTCGATGCTCGGGAAGGAACAAATGGCAGCGGAGATGGCTTCTGGCAAGGGGTAGAGCTTGACGGTAATTTCGGTCATGACCCCCAGGGTGCCCTCACTGCCGATCATCAAACGCGTCAGGTCGTAGCCGGCGCTGGATTTCTTGGCGCGTGTGCCGGTGCGGATCACTTCGCCGCTGGCGGTCACCACTTCCAGGGCCAGCACGTTCTCACGCATGGTGCCGTAGCGCACGGCGTTGGTGCCGCTGGCTCGCGTGGCGCTCATGCCGCCAATCGTGGCGTCCGCGCCCGGATCGATCGGGAAGAACAAGCCGGTCGATTTGATTTCTTCGTTCAGTTGTTTGCGGGTCACGCCCGGTTGCACCGTCACCAACAAGTCTTCGGCGTTGATCGACAGCACCTTGTTCATGCGCATCAAATCGATGCTGATGCCGCCTTGCACCGCCAACAAATGCCCTTCCAGCGAGGAGCCCACGCCAAAGGGAATGACCGGCACCTTGTATTCGGCACACAGGCGCACGGCGTCGGAGACGTCTTGGGTGCATTCAGCAAACACCACCGCTGCGGGCGGCGGCACGTTGGTGAAGGCAGACTCATCGCGACCGTGTTGCTCTCGCACGACCAAAGCCGTGGAACAATTGGCGCCAAAGCGCGCTTTCAAAGCGTCCAGCAGGGCTTCGGGGACTGCGCGCTGTGCAATTTCGGGGGCCAGGTGGGCCGCAGGTGTGGGTGCGTTCATGGTCGTGTTTTCCGTGGGTCTAAAGGCCGTGGAGGCAAAGTTTACGCTGTGCAGGACCTCAAGCACAATCGGGGTTAACGCAACTGAATGAACCGAAGCGACATATGGGCAATCGTTTGACACAAATTTCCACCCGCACGGGCGACAACGGCACCACCGGCTTGGGCAACAACCAACGTGTGTCCAAGAACAGCCTGCGCGTGCATGCCATGGGCGAGGTGGATGAGCTCAACTCCCACATCGGCGTTTTGTTGTGCGAAGACATGCCCGCTGACGTGCGCGATGTTTTGGTCGAGGTGCAGCACCAACTCTTCAATTTGGGGGGCGAGTTGTCGATCCCGGGTTTTGAGCTGCTCAAGCTCGAAGCCGTGTCTGCGCTCGATGATGCGCTGGCGCACTACAACGCCCATTTGCCCAAACTCGAAGAGTTCATCTTGCCTGCCGGCACCCGCGGCGCGTCGTTGGCGCACGTGTGCCGCACGGTGGCGCGTCGTGCGGAACGGGCTACGGTGGCGCTGGGCAATGAAGAGTCCTTGAATGAAACCCCCCGTCAATATTTGAATCGTTTGTCTGATTTGATGTTCGTGTTGGCGCGGGTGTTGAATCGCTTGCATGGTGGTGACGACGTGTACTGGAAGAGCCAACGCATGGCCCCAACCGGTGACTGAACGCCTGCCTCTGTCGCCAAGGCGTAAATCAAAAGGGTTTTCTGGATGACAGCTTGAGGGTGCCACTGCTAACCTGTGGCGCATGAAAGCAAGCCACACACCTGCCAACGCCCCACAAGGGCCTGCGCCCTTCGTACCGCAAATCCGTCTGTATCAGGATTGGTTGAAAGCCCACCGCGGCCTCTCCTTTGAGAGCTACAACGCCATGTGGCAATGGTCCATCACAGACCTAGACGCCTTTTGGCAAAGTATCTGGGACTACTTTGACTTGCAGTCCCCCACGCCGCATACCCACGTGCTGGCGAACAACATCATGCCCGGCGGTCAATGGTTCACGGGCGCCACCGTCAACTACGCGCAGCAAGTGATGCGCCATGTGGAGCCTGCGCACGCGGCGGGTTTCAAAGCGCTGATCTGCCGCAACGAAAAGGGTCAACACCGCGAAATCACCTGGCCCGAACTGTCCCGCCAGGTGGCCTCCATGGCGCTGCATTTGAAAGCCCAAGGTGTACAACCCGGTGACCGCGTGGCAGCCTACCTGCCCAACATCCCGGAAGCCATGATTGCCTTTTTGGCTACGGTCAGTATTGGCGGCGTGTGGAGCATTTGCGCGCCAGACATGGGCACGCTGGCGGTGCTGGACCGCTTCAAACAAATCGAACCCAAGGTATTGATTGCGGTCGACGGCGTCACCTACGGGGGCCGTGACCATGACCGCATGACCGTGGTGCAAGAACTCAAGGACGCGCTGCCCACCGTGCAGCACGTGATCATCCACGACAACCTGGGCACCGCCGACTTGGCCAGCAATGACGTGGCCAACGCGGTGCGCATGGCCCACACCACCCAACAACACGGCGAAGCGGTGGAGAGCTTTGAGCCGATGTGGCTGCCTTTTGACCATCCGCTGTGGATCGTGTATTCCAGCGGTACCACGGGGCTACCTAAACCGATTGTGCACGGGCATGGTGGCACGGTCATTGTGGCCTTGGCACTCAAAAATCTGCACAACGACATTGGCTGTAGCTATCACCCCAACTCCTGGGGCGAGCGCTTTCACTGGTACAGCTCGACCGGTTGGGTCATGTGGAACTCGCAATTGGGGGGCCTGCTCAATGGCACCACTTGCGTGATTTACGACGGCAATCCCGGGGGCAGCAAAGACAACCCCGATTGGGGCACTTTGTGGCGTTTTGCCGCTGAAATGAAAGTCACTTTCTTCGGTGCCGGTGCGGCCTTTTTTGCCAATTGCCAAAAAGCCGGCGTATCCCTGAGCGATTGCGGCGACTTGTCTAGCGTGCGTGCGCTGGGCACCACCGGCTCCCCCCTGTCGCCTGAAACCCAGAAATGGGGCACCGAGCAGTTCCGGCAAGTGCGCGAGTCTGGGGGCGATATCTGGTGGTGCAATATTTCGGGCGGTACCGACTTTGCGGGCGCATTTGTAGGCGGCCACCGCGAGTTACCGCAAGAGCCCGGCGTCATGCAATGCCGCCTGCTCGGTTGCGCAGTGGAGGCCTGGAACGAAGCCGGCGAGCCCGTCTTAGGTGAAGTGGGTGAACTGGTGTGCACCCAACCCATTCCGTCCATGCCGCTGTACTTTTGGGGCGACCATGGCAATGTCAGGTATTTGGCAAGCTACTTCGAAATGTACCCTGCAGGCCACGGGCGCAAGCCCGGTGGTGGTGACGCCGGACCCGAAACCGGCGGTGTGTGGCGGCATGGCGACTGGTTGCGCATTGGCAGCAAAGAACATGGCGGCGAAGGCTGTGTGATTTTTGGCCGCAGCGATGCCACCATCAACCGCCATGGCTTGCGCATGGGCACCAGCGAGTTGTACAGCGCGGTCGAGGCGCTGCCCGAAGTCATGGACTCCATGGTGGTTGACCTCGAGTACTTGGGCCGTGAAAGCTACATGCCGCTGTTTGTCGTGCTGCGCCCGGGCACCACCCTGGACGATGCGCTGCAAGCCAGAATCCACAACGCCATCAAGGTGGCATTGAGTCCGCGCTTCATCCCCAACGAGACATTCCAGGTGGCTGAGATCCCGCGCACCTTGTCGGGCAAAAAACAGGAACTGCCGATCAAGAAATTGATGCTGGGTCAGCCCTTGGAAAAAGTTGTCAACAAAGACGCCATGGCCAACCCAGCTTGTCTGGACTGGTACGTGGCCTTGGCCCAAGCGCATTTGGCCAAGACAGCCACCGCCTGACTGCCCTGCGGATCAGGCGGGCCCAGGCGGGTCCGAAGGGCGTGTGCCTGCCTTGGCCCGCAACCACGGCCCTCTGTCGTGCCTTTGTGCTTTGTAGATCGAGATCTGCCCTGAAAAAAAGTAGCTCACAAAACAAGCTACAGCTGCGAAGGTACCGATCTGCCAGCCGAAGAGTTCCATGGCCATCAGTGTGCAGGCCAAGGGCGTGTTGGCAGCCCCCGCAAACACAGCCACAAAGCCGATCGCAGCCATCAGACCCAAAGGCTGGTCCAGCACCGGAGCCAAGGCATTGCCCAAAGTGGCACCGATGAAAAACAGCGGCGTGACCTCGCCGCCCTTGAAACCAAAGGCGAGCGACAACACCGTCATCGCCCCTTTGGCGGCAAAGTCCCATGGCGCCAAGGGCTGCTCAAAGGCCTGCACGATGACCGGAATACCCAGGCCGATGTAACGGTCCGCCTGACCCCAGACCACAAGGGCGATGACCAAGGCACCCCCGATCACGGGTCGCCAAGGGGCGTACACAATCCACTGCCGGACTCGCGCAGACAAGGCATGTGTGCTCCAGGCAAACACACGACCGGTCAAGCCGAACACGCCTCCCGCCAAGGCCACACAAGCCAAGGCCCAAGCCGAGACCCCCGGCCAACTGCCCGCCGAATACACCGTGTGTTGCACACCCCACCATAAGCCGACATGGTCTGCCGCGAAAGCTGCCACCAGACAGCTGGGCAGCGCCCACCATTGCATGCGGTGTGTGGGCCCGGCCAACACCTCCAGCGCGAACACGGCGCCAGCCACTGGCGTGCCGAAGACCGCCGCAAAGCCTGCACTGACGCCCGCCATCAACACCAGCCTGCGCGTAGCCGCAGTCAGTTTGAACACGCTGCTGAATTGATCGGCCAGCGAACCGCCCATTTGCACCGCCGTGCCTTCCCGCCCCACAGAGGCACCAAACAGATGCGAGACCACGGTGCTGACCAAAATCAAAGGCGCCATGCGCAGGGGCACGATCAGGCGCGGATCGTGAATTTCGTCGATCAGCAGGTTGTTGCCTGCATCCACGGACTGGCCCCATTTCATGTAGACCCAACCCACCACGCCGCCCGCAAGCGGCAAACCCCATATCAGTGCTGGGTGGGTATCACGTGTGTGTGTGGCCCAGTCCAAAGCCCACAAAAACAGGGCCGAAGCTGAGCCCGCCAAAATGGCCACGCCCAGACACAGGCCTAAAAGGAGCAAAACGGCGCGTGCCTGACCCCAAATCGAATTCCAGCGAGACACATCTTTCCTTCAAACCACGGTCAATGTTTGCGTCAACACGCCTTGTACGCCGCGGTCATCGGTCCACTCGGCCCGGAACTCGGCGGTTTGCATCGCCCGCACATGAAACTCAAAAAAAGGATTCGCGGCAATGCCCGAAGAGGGCAGTACACGCAAGACTTCTTGGCCGTCCAGTGTACAGGTCAGCAAGCGGATCACATTGCGTGGCACCAGTCGGCCGCTCAGGTCTTGCAAGTAGCCGGTGTCCATCGGGTGTTGAATCAACAAGCGCACTTTGACCACCTCGCCAGCGGCAATACGTTCAGGCCATTGGACGCGGGCAATGCTCATGAGGCGTCCACACACGCGGATTCGGTGACGATGATCTCCATCCGCGCGTAACGGAATTCACCACTCGACAAACGTGCCAGCGCCACCACCTCTTGCGTGCCTGCCAAGCGCACCCGCGTGCTGATGTCTGCGCGTCCGTTCCAGGGGCCCAATTCAAACACCGCCATTTGCGTGGCCGGATTGCGCTGCGACAGCAAATGCACCTGCGTCACATGGTCTTGTGCCGTCATGGGGCTGTTCACCTGCACTTGCAAGGGCACCAAGGAACCGTTTTCGGCGAGGATGGGCGCATTCAGTGTCACGTCCTGTTCAAGCAGTCGAGCGCCCTTCACCCAAGGCTGCACCATCGCATCGAAAGACAGTAAACGCCCCGAGTTCATTTGCTGCGCCTGGGCTGGTCGCAAGCTCCAAGGCAGCCCCATCAGCAAGAGGCCGAGCAGGCCTTGACGTCGGCGCTGCCCGGCGCCTCTCATGCTGTGCGGCCTTGTACCCTGGCCAAACTCAGACCGTGGTTTTTCAAAGGCAAAGAACGGATGCGTTTACCCAAAGCGGCCGAGATCGCGTTGACCAAGGCGGGCGCCAAAGGCGCCTGCGCAGGCTCGCCCACGCCGCCCCAGAAGCCGCCAGTAGGCGCG
>CANGKR010000060.1 GCA_947454355.1 Comamonadaceae bacterium | reverse complement strand
TAATTTTTGACGTGCAGCCCACATTCCTTGGCGGCTTCGTCTTCCCACCACCATCGTCCGGCGCGGAACTCTTCGCCCAGGCTGATGGCGCGTGTGCATGGCGCACAGCCGATGCTGGGGTAAAACTGGTCGTGCAGTGGGTTGTAGTCCACTTGCTGGGTGGCGATGTAGTGCCACACATCACCCCAAGTCCATTGGGCCAAGGGGTTGAACTTGTGCAATCCCTTGGTGGCCACTTCGCTCTCATCCAGCAATGGAACTTCTGCCCTGGCCGCAGATTGCTCTTGGCGCAGGCCGGTGATCCAGGCTTTTTGCCCCTTCAGGGCGCGTGCCAAGGGTTCCATCTTGCGGATGTTGCAGCAAGCCTTGCGCAGTTGCATGGTTTTGTACATCGCATCCTGGCCCTCGTTGCGGATGAACCAAATCACCGAGGTCTGCTCAGGTCGATAGATATTCACGGCCCCACGCGAATGCGCTTGGGTGCGTTCCAGCAGGGCCAGTGTTTCGGTGTGCAGCGCGCCGGTCTCCAGCACAAACACAGGAATGTCCAAGCGCAGGCGGTTGATGATGTGGGTGATGACCACATCTTCTGCCCCCAGGCTAGAAGCTTGCGTCAAAGGTTGAAACTCGGCCGCTGTGCGCACCAGCAGGGCTTCGGTCACGGCCAGCTTGGCAGCAAAGTCAGCGCTGGCTTTGGCGTGCAGCGCGGTTGCTTTGGGTGCGTTGCGGGAGGTGAGCGGTGAGGCAGACATCAAGCGGCTTTGGCAAATTGAGGTTGGGTTTCCACGGCCGAGCCTTGGTAAAACCCGGCAAAGCGTTCAAACTGGCGCTGTGCGGCAGAGGCGTCCACGCCTGCTTTGAGAACGGCCACATCAAAGCCGGTGCGCTGCATTTGCACCAACTGGTCGATCAATACATCGCCTGTGGCGCGCAACTCTCCCGCAAAGCCGAGTCGGCGACGCAGCAAGAAAGCCTGGCTGTAGGCGCGGCCATCCGTGAATTTGGGAAACTGCAGGTCAATGCGCGTGACGCCGCTCAGGTCGAGCGTGCGGGGGTCGACATCGTTGGCCAAGCCCAAAACCGCAGGCGATTCGCCATTCTTGTGTTCTGTGTGGTTCAAGATTTTCATGTTCTGTACTCCCTGGGCTCAGGCCGTTTGTTCAGCCGAAGGGTGCCGAGCAGCATTGGCCGCGGCTTTGAACGGGTCTTGACCTACACGTCGCAGCGTCTCGATGAAATACTCATGTCGGCCACCCTGGGGTTGGCGCAATGTTCTGTAGGTGTTCAAAATTGCCTCGATCACGTCAGGCACTTCAAACGATGAGAAGGAAGGCCCCACCACCTTGCCAGCCACGGCAGTGCCTGACAGGTCTTTACCGTCCGAGCCGCCCAAGGTCACCTGGTACCACTCTTTGCCGTCTTTATCGACACCCAAAATGCCAATGTGTCCCGAGTGGTGGTGACCGCAGGAGTTGATGCAACCGCTCATGTGAAAGTCAATGTGACCCAGATCGTCGAGTTCATCGAGGTCTTGGTAACGCTCGGTGATGGCCGCAGCCAATGGCAGCGAGCGGGCATTTGCCAGTGCGCAGTAGTCGCCGCCGGGGCAAGCGATCATGTCGGTCAGCAAGCCGATATTGGGTTGCGCCACGCCCAGCGTTTTGGCGTCTATCCACAGCGCGTGCAATTGGTCCAAACGCACCCAAGGCAGCAAGAGGTTTTGCGTGTGGGTGACACGGGCTTCGCCGGCCGAGTAACGCGCTACCAAGCTGGCCGTCGCATCGAGTTGGTCGGCCGTGGCGTCGCCGGGGGCCTGGCCCAAGCGCTTGAAGGACAACTTGACCGCACGCAGAGCCGGGTTCTGGTGGTCCACCACGTTTTGTGCGATCCAACGGGCAAAAGCGGGGGTTTTGGCTGCTTCGATGCTCACATCAGCTTCGGCCTTGGCCAGCCATTCGTCGGTCATGGCCGGCAAGTCCAGGCGAGGAGCCACAAAGCCTGCAGACACGCGGTCGAGTTCAGACTGCGGAATGGTGTGCAGGCCACCGTCTTTTTCAAGGATTTCGCTGAATTCGGTTTCGACTTCGTCAAAGTATCGCTGGCCTTCGGCCTTGACCAAAATCTTGATACGGGCTTTGTACAGGTTGTCGCGACGACCCCAACGGTTGTAGACACGGACTACGGCTTCCAAGTAGTTCATGATGTGGTTCCATGGGAGGAATTCCCGGATCTGTGAGCCCACAACTGGCGTGCGACCCATGCCGCCACCGACCAATACCCGAAAGCCGACTTCGCCTGCAGTGTTCTTGACCATCTGCAAGCCCACATCGTGCCAGCCAATGGCGGCACGGTCTTCGGTGGCGCCCGTGATGGCAATCTTGAACTTGCGCGGCAAAAATGCGAACTCAGGATGCAACGTGCTCCACTGGCGGATCAGTTCTGCATAGGGGCGGGGGTCGACCACTTCGTCCACCGCCACGCCTGCCAACTCGTCGGTGGTGGTGTTGCGGATGCAGTTGCCGCTGGTTTGGATGCCGTGCATGTTCACGGTGGCCAAGAGGTCCATCACGTCGGCCGACTTGGACAAAGGAATCCAGTTGAACTGCACGTTTTGACGGGTGGTGAAGTGGCCGTAGTTGGTGGTCAATTTGGGCGCGGCACCAGGCAATTGATCTTGCGTGGATTGGGCGTGGGCCAGCAGTTCGGCCTCAGGCGTGTCGTATTCGCGGGCGATGCGGGCCAGCACGCTCAACTGCGGGGCCGAAATCTCGCCATATGGCACGGCCACGCGCAGCATGGGCGCATAGCGCTGCACGTACCAACCATTTTGCAAACGCAAAGGGCGAAACTCTTCGTCAGCCAGCTGGCCGGCTTGCCAACGCTCGAGTTGGTCACGGTGTTGTGCAGCGCGAGCGCGCACGAATTGCTTGTCGAATTCGGTGTATTGGTACATGACTTCAAAAGAAAAAGGCAGGCTAGCTGCCAGGGATGTGGGCCGGTCAGTCAAGCCCAACATGGGCGCGACTCTACCAAGCCTTCATAACAAACCAAACGATTATTTGGTTGTAGATATATTCTAAATAGCTATAAGCTGATCAAGCGGCGGCCGGTTGGCCCCGCTCGGCCAAGATACGGGCCGAAGGTTGGATGTTCATGGTCATCTGGAACAAGCCCGCCGCCAGACCAATCGCCACAGCCCCTTGCCAGGCCAAGTCGTAGCTGCCTAAGCGGCTGTAGATCAGGCCGCCCCCCCAGGCGCCAATGAAGGAGCCCACTTGGTGGCTCAAAAATGCCACGCCCGATAGGGTGGCCATGTAGCGCAGGCCAAAAAGGTGGATCACCAGTCCCGATACCAAGGGGACCACCCCCAGCCAAAGGGTGCCCATTGCAGCTGCAAACACCAATGTGCTGGTGGGCGAGGGCGGCAGTACAAAGTAGGCCGCGATGACTGCAGACCGCAGCATGTAAATGCCGCCCAGCAAAAAGCGCTTGGAATACAAACCACCCAGCCAGCCAAACAAATACGATCCGAACACATTGAACAAGCCCACCAGAGCCAAGGCGGTGCTGCCCACACTGGGGTCGATGCCGCAAATGTCTAGATAGGTGGGCAAATGGGTGGTGATGAATACCAACTGCAAGCCGCACACAAAAAAAGCGATCGCCAGCACCACATACCCGCGGTGACCCAGCGCTTCGCGAATGGCTTCGGTCACGGTTTGCGCTGCGCCCAAGGGCGCGGGCACTTCAATGCGGTCAGCGCGGCTGGCCATCCAGGCAGCTGGCAGCATGACACTGGCCAGGCCCAAAAAGCCGATCAAGGCGGTTTGCCAGCCTGCGGTACTGATCAAATGTTGTGCCAGGGGTGAGGCCAAAGTCAACCCCAAAGAGCCCAGGGCGGAAACCGACCCCATGGCCATGCTGCGTTGCGCGGGCGATACCGCTTTGGCCGTCACGCTCATCGCGATGTTTGAAGCCGTGCACGACAGCGCCAAACCCACGCACAAGCCCATGCCCAAGGTCACGGCCCAAGCCGACGTGGCGTTCATGGCAAAGGCCAGACCCAAGGCGTAAACGGTCACGCCAAAAAGGGTCACGGGCCGCGCACCATACCGGTCTGCAAAAATGCCCATAAAGGGCTGGGTTGCGCCCCAGACGATGTTCTGGATCGCAATGGCCAGGGAGAAGTCTGCCGCGGTGATGCCGATTTCGCGAATCATGTGCGGCTGCAACAGGCCAAAACTTTGGCGCATACCCATGGCCAGGCTGAGCATCAGGGCCGCGCCTCCCAGAATGAAAGCGATCTGTTGGCGGGATAAATCGGTTTGTTTCATACCCTGATTATTAAAAAGTCAGGATCACTTGTCAGCCTGTGGGTGACAGTGCATGTGTGGTGCTACCGCAGTTTTTTAGCCAGAAAGCGCTCTGCCAGCAGGTGTTTGGCCAATTCGGGCGGCAAGGGCAAGGTTTGACCTTCTAAAGAGGCAGTGATCAACTCAGCGCACAAAACCGAGAGACTCAAGCCTCTTGCACCCATGCCTGTGCAGACAGACAGGCCGGGCCAACGTAACGCATCCACGGGCCCCACCGCGGGCATGCGGTCGGGCAAGGTGCAACGCAAACCGGCCCAGCCCTGCACGGCTTCTGGCACAAAAGCTGCGGCCATCGACTCAGTCAAATGCGGTAGCAAGGTGTTCAGGCGAGTGTGATTGGCCGCATGGTCTGCGCTGCGAACGGGGGCTTCGAGGCAATCCCGCTCGAAGGTGGACCCCACAAACCAGCACTCTTGCCCATCTTGCTGCACCCCGCTGATGAAACTGCCATGCCCATTGACAGGAAAACGCGGTAACGCGGCGCGGGTTGGAGCAGGTAAATCGCACATGCGGCCGTAACTGATCTGACCCCTCAATGGGTTGAGCGGCAGGTATACCCCTGGCGCGTCAGTGGCCAGAGCTTGCAAGAGGGGCGCAGTATCAAATGCGGTGGCCAGCACCACTTGCGGCGCTTGGGCGAGGCATTCTCCTTGGTCATTCCAAACAGACCAAAGACCATCGGTGTAACTGATGCGATGCACTTGACAAGCCAAACGCAAGTGGACGCCCGGGGTAGCCAACTGGGCTTCAACCAAACGCTGAGGCCGAATCCATGCGGCCTTGGCATGCCAGAGCGCAGGCGATTCAAGTGCAAAGCCAGCAGCCATGAGTTGTTTGGCGCTGGCGCGTGTGCTCCAGCGCTCCCCTTCAGTCGGAAGAGCCTTGCCAGAAGGGGGTGATCTTTTGCCTTTGACGCGGTGTTCCAGCACTCCGCTGGCTTGCCAGTCGTCCGAGCTGAGTTTGCCAATTGTCGTCAAGGCCTCGCACCGCGCCAAGGTGGCCTGCACACCCCAGCGGGTTATGCGAGAGAGCACATGGTCGTCGGGCGAAACATGGGGCGCCGCCAAGCCCACAGGCAAGCCAGAAGCGCCTGCCCCCAACTTGTCTGCCGCTTCCAGTACTTCAACCAGCCAACCGGACTCGGCCAAGCTGGCGGCCACGGCCGATCCGGCCAAGCCTGCGCCCAGGACCACGGCGCGTTGGGCTGTCGTGGGATTAGCCGAGGTTGGCAGGTTTGGTGGCACTCAGGCGCTGGGCGGAACGTAACCTTGCGCAGCGTCAGCGCCACCGCCAAAGAAATGGTTTTCCATCTGGCGAGCCAGGTATTGGCGGGCGCGCAGGTCAGCCAGATTCAGACGGTTTTCGTTCACCAGCATGGTCTGGTGTTTGATCCAGTCGGCCCAGGCTTGCTTGCTCACGCTTTCCCAAATACGTTTGCCCAGATCGCCGGGGTAGGGCGGGAAGTCCAAGCCTTCGGCTTCGGTGCCCAGTTTGATGCAGTTGACCATGCGTGCCATGTGGAGTCCTTTGATTGATCTTCAGAAGCTGCGGTTATACGGATATAAAATATGCGTATTTCCATGTGTTGGGGTAAGGCGGCAAAATCGGGCATTCTGTGCATGCCCAGTGACCACAAAATGGTCGTTACTCACCTGCTCAAGGCGTAACTTTAGCAAGCTTTGCACCATCTACACCCCACAAGGTCACTTGACCTTGTCTTTTTTATCCATACCCATTGTCATGAGTGCATTTCTCGAAGAGCGCGTTTTGAGCGTTCACCACTGGACCGATCGTTTGTTCAGTTTCACGACCACCCGCGACCAGGCCCTGCGTTTTTCCAACGGGCACTTCACCATGATTGGTTTACGTGGCGACAATGGCAAGCCTTTGCTGCGTGCCTACAGCATCGCCAGCGCCAATTACGAAGAGCACCTGGAGTTCCTGAGCATCAAGGTGCCCGACGGTCCTTTGACTTCCAAACTGCAGCACATTCAGGTGGGCGACTCCATCGTGGTGGGGCGCAAGCCCACAGGCACTTTGCTGATCGACTACCTGCTGCCTGGCAAGCGCCTGTACTTGATTGGTACTGGCACGGGGCTGGCCCCGTTCATGAGCATCATTCGTGATCCCGACACCTACGAGCGCTTTGAGCAAGTCATCCTTTGCCATGGTGTGCGCCAAATCAATGAACTTGCCTATCAGGACTACATCACCAACGAGCTGCCGAACAACGAGTTTTTGGGCGAAATGGTCACCCAACAGCTCAAGTACTACCCCACGGTCACGCGTGAGCCCTTCAAAAACCAGGGGCGTATCACCGATCTGATGGAAAGTGGCAAACTCTTTGAAGACTTGGGCGTGCCCAAGCTCAACCCCGAGGAAGACCGTGTCATGATCTGCGGTAGCCCCGCGATGTTGCGAGACCTCAAAGCCATTTGCGAAGAAAATGGTTTGCCCGAGGGCAACACCACCAAGCCCGGGGCCTTTGTCATCGAACGCGCCTTTGCTGAAAGTTAAACGGACCGCATGTTTTTAAAGCTCCCACCGTTTCGTCAACTCTTTGGGCTGATGGCATTGGCCTGTATCGGTATGCTGGCCTTTGGCTTGTACCTTCAGCATGTTGAAGGCCTGAACCCTTGCCCCATGTGCATTGTTCAACGCTACGCCCTCATTGGCGTGACCGTCTTGGCATTGGTGGGCTGGCGCTTGAAGCGGCCTGTCGGCTTCATGGTGGTGGGCTTTTGGGTGGCCTTGATGTCGGGTTTCGGTGCCTTTGTCGCCGCGCGGCAAAGCTGGTTGCAATGGTACCCGCCTGAAGTGGTGACCTGCGGCCGAGACTTTTACGGCATGGTGGAAAACTTTCCCATCAACCGCGTCGTACCCATGATCTTCAAGGGCAGCGGCGACTGCACCAAAGTCGACTGGACCTTCTTGGGCGGCTCGATCGCCAATTGGTCCTTTGTCTGCTTCGTTGGCTTTGCACTGCTGGCTCTTGGCATGGCCGCAAAGGCATTCCTCGTTCGGAAGCTCTGAACGGTCTTGTTCTCCGGTAGCGCCGCAAGCGCCGACCACCACTCAGAGCTTTTTGACCAGCACCTGACTCTTGCGGTCCCAGTTGTATTTGCGCTTACGGGCTTCAGGGAGCCAGTCGGGGTCCATTTGTACAAAACCGCGTTTAAGAAACCAATGCATGGTGCGGGTGGTCAATACAAAAATGCTTTTCAGGCCCATGGCGCGGGCGCGTTGCTCGATGCGCTTCAAAATCTTTTCGCCGTCACCTTGACCTTGCGACTGGGGTGATACCGTGACCGCCGCCATTTCGGCAGTCTTGCCCTCAGGGTATGGAAAGAGCGCTGCGCAGGCAAAGATCACGCCGTCGTGCTCAATGATGGTGTAGTGATCCACATCTCTTTCGATCTCAGTGCGGCTGCGTTTGACCAAGGTGCCATCGTTTTCAAACGGCTCGATCAATTGCAAAATGCCGCCCACATCGTCGGCAGTGCCTTCGCGCAGTTCTTCAAGCTTTTCATCGATCACCATGGTGCCAATGCCGTCGTGCACATACACCTCCAGCAGCAAGGCTCCGTCCACAGAAAAAGGCAGGATGTGCGAGCGCTCCACGCCTTCTTCGCAGGCTTTCACGCAGTGCTGAAGATAAAAGCCAATGTCGGTGGGCTCGGTGGGGTTGGGTGAATCGGCCAGCAACTTTTTGGCCGCAGCCAAAGGCAGTTCTGTGTCGATCGGGTTGTCTTCACTGGCAGGGGCCAGGGGGTCGATGCGAATGCCCGGCACCTCGGTCAAAAAGATCAGTTTGTCAGCTTGTAACTCGGCAGCCACACTGGTGGCGACTTCTTCCATGGTCAGGTTGAAGGCCTCGCCAGTGGGCGAAAACCCAAAGGGCGAGAGCAAGACCATCGCGCCCATGTCCAAGGTGCGGGTGATGCCCAACACATCCACTTTGCGCACCAAACCCGAATGCATGAAATCCACGCCATCCACAATGCCCACAGGCCTCGCGGTGATGAAATTGCCCGAAATCACCCGAACAGTGGAGCCCGCCATGGGCGTGTTGGGCAGCCCTTGGCTGAAAGCGGCTTCGATCTCGTAGCGCAATTGACCAGCAGCTTCTTGGGCGCAATCCAGCGCGATTTCGTCGGTGATGCGGATGCCGTGCGAATACTTGGGGACATGGCCCTTGGCAGCGAGTTGTTCGTTCACCTGGGGACGAAAGCCATGCACCAACACCACTTTGACGCCCATGCTCTGAATCAGTGCCAAGTCTTGTGCAATGTGGGCCAGTTTGCCCGCGGCAATGGCTTCGCCCGCGATACCCACCACAAAGGTCTTGCCCCGATGCATATGGATGTAAGGCGCCACCGACCGGAACCAGGGCACGAAGGTGAAGTTGAAAACTGTGGACATGGGCAGTGGGCGTTTTGGGCTGTAGTTGCTAAGGCTGGGATAATCCCAGCTTGTTGATGCATTGATTTTCACAGAAGTTTCCCCCTTGTCCGCCACCCCCCTCCAAATCGAGTTTCCAGAAGGCCTGCCGGTCTCGGCCCGCCGTGACGAGATCATGGCCGCCATGAATCAGCATCAGGTCATCATCGTTTGCGGCGAAACCGGCTCGGGCAAGACCACCCAGCTGCCCAAAATCGCGCTGATGCTGGGGCGGGGCAAGCTCAATGCCAAGCCGGGGGAGCGCCCCCGCCTGATTGGCCACACCCAGCCCCGGCGCATTGCGGCCAGCTCGGTGGCCAAGCGCATTGCGGAGGAATTGAAGACCCCGCTGGGCGAAGTGGTGGGTTTCAAAGTGCGCTTTCAAGACCGATTGAGCAAAGACGCCTCGGTCAAGCTCATGACCGACGGTATTTTGCTGGCCGAGACGCAAACCGACCCGCTGCTGCAGGCCTACGACACCATCATCATCGATGAAGCGCATGAGCGCAGCCTGAACATCGACTTCTTGCTGGGCTACCTGCGCCAGATCCTGCCGCGCAGGCCGGACCTGAAGATCGTGGTGACTTCCGCCACGATTGATGCAGATCGGTTTGCCAAACACTTTGCATCCCTCAAGGGGCCGGCGCCCGTGATCATGGTCTCGGGCAGAACCTTTCCCGTCGAGCAGCGCTGGCGCCCGTTTGAGGAATCGCGCGACCACGACTTGAATGACGCCATTGTCGATGGCGTGGACGAGCTCTGGGCTGGCGGGGCAGGGGGCGACATTTTGGTGTTCTTGCCCGGTGAGCGCGAAATCCGCGAAGCCGCAGACCACTTGCGTAAACACCTGTCGCACAACGCCTGGACCCGCAATGCAGAGGTTCTGCCCTTGTTTGCCCGTTTGTCGCAAGCAGAGCAAGACCGCATTTTCGACGGTCATACCGGCCGGCGCATCGTGCTGGCCACCAACGTGGCTGAAACATCACTCACGGTGCCTGGTATCCGGTACGTGATCGACGCTGGCACCGCACGCGTCAAGCGCTACAGCCTGCGCAGCAAGGTTGAGCAGCTGATGGTCGAGCCCATCAGCCAAGCGGCGGCCAACCAACGCGCGGGCCGCTGCGGGCGCGTAGCTGACGGCATTTGCATTCGGCTGTACGACGAAAAAGACTTTGCCGGCCGCCCACGTTTTACCGATCCTGAAATTTTGCGCTCCTCACTCGCTGGGGTGATCTTGCGCATGAAGAGCTTGCACCTGGGCGTGGTGGAGGACTTTCCTTTTATCGAAGAGCCTTCGCGCCGCGCCATCACCGATGGCTACCAACTGCTGGCCGAGTTGGGTGCGGTGGACGACGCCAACGAGCTGACTCCCATCGGTCAAGAATTGGCGCGTTTGCCGTTGGACCCGCGCGTGGGGCGCATGATTTTGGAAGCCCGCCACCGAAATGCTTTGCAAGAAGTGTTGGTGATTGCCAGCGCCATGAGCGTGCAAGACGTGCGCGATCGGCCCATGGAAGCGCAAGCACAAGCCGACCAACAACATGCCAAGTTTGACGCCGACAAAAGCGAATTCAGCGGCTACCTCAAATTGTGGAAATGGATCCACGACGCACGCGGTGGTCACGGCACCGACCAGAAGCTCAGCAATCGCCAATACGAACAGCTGCTGAGACAAAACTTTGTCAACGTCAGGCGCGTGCGCGAATGGCGCGACACACATACCCAACTGCTCACCGTAGTGACCGAGCACCGCTGGAAGCTCAACGACAAACCCGCAAGCTACGAGCAGCTGCACATGTCCATGCTCTCGGGTTTATTGGGCAACGTGGGCTATAAGCTGGAAGACGAAGAGGCCTATCTGGGTGCACGTGGTATCAAGTTTCACAAACACCCCGGGGCGCACCTGAGTAAAAAGCCGGGCCGCTGGATCGTGGTGGCCGAGCTGGTGGAAACCACACGCCTGTTTGGGCGAGGCATTGCCGGCATTGAGCCGCAATGGTTGGAGCAAGTGGGCTCACACCTGCTGCGCAAACAGCTGCTGGACCCGCATTGGGAAAAGAAATCCGCAGAGGTGGTGGCATTGGAGCGAGCCACTTTGTACGGCTTGGTGATCTACAGCGGTCGACGTATGGCCTACGGCCGTGTGGACCCGCAGGGTGCGCGGGACGTCTTTATCCGCGAAGCACTGGTGGGGCATCAATGGGAGACCAAGCTGGCTTTTCTGGCCGCCAACCACAAGATGATCGCCAAGGTCGAAGAGCTGGAACATAAGTCACGCAGGCAAGACGTGCTGGTGGACGATGAGCTGATCTATGCGTTTTATGACCAGCAGATCCCTGCAGAAGTCTGCAGCGGCCGTCTGTTGGAAGACTGGTACCGGGCCGAAAGCGTCAAGCAGCCGCGCCTGTTGCTGCTGACCCGCGAAGAGCTGATGCGCCACGAAGCTGCAGGCATCACCACGCAGGCCTTCCCCAAACACATCCGCTTGGGCGGCACCGACTGCCAAGCCACTTACCTGCACGAGCCGGGCGATGCCCGTGATGGCGTGACCGTCACGGTGCCTTTGTTTGTGCTGAACCAGGTCAGCGAAGACCGCTGCGAATGGCTGGTGCCCGGCTTGCTCAAAGACAAGATTCAGGCGCTGCTCAAAAGCCTGCCGCAGCGCCCGCGCAGCCGCTTTGTGCCGCTGCCTGAATCGGCCACGCGCATGGCGGCCGAGCTGTCGGTGCCCGAGCTGTTTGGCAACGGCTCGCTCACCGACGTGCTGCTCAAAAAAGCCCGCGACGAAACCAGCCTGGACATCAAGCGCACCGACTTCAAACACGAGATGCTCAGCCCGCACCTGTTCATGAACCTGTGCGTGGTGGACGAGCACGGCCGCCAGTTGGGCATGGGCCGCAACCTGGGCGCACTCAAAGGCGAACTGGGTGCCAAAGCGCGGGGCGCGTTCCAGGCGCTGGCGCAGCTCAAAGTTGCGGCAGCCCCGACGCCGATCCTCGCTCAGGCATCGGCCAACGCAGGCCAGTCCTCGGCCAACGCACCAGCGAACACAACAGGCGCCAATCGCAACCACGCCGCCCAAGTCAAAGCCACCGCAGCACCCAAGCCCCTGGCCCCCCAGCGCTACACCGCTTGGACCTTCGGCGAACTCCCTGAACTGATGGAAATCAGCAAAGGCGGCCAGACCTTGATAGGATTCCCGGCCTTGGTAGACGTGCAAGATGCCGTGACCATCGAAGTATTTGACGAGCCCGATGTGGCCGCCAGCAAAAACCGCGCAGGCCTGCGCCGCCTGTTTGCGCTGCAGATCAAAGACGCGCTCAAGTACCTTGAGAAAAACATCCCCGACCTGCAAAAAATGGCTGTGGCGTACATGCAAGTCGGGCGGTCGCCTGACGGGACAGGCGGTGGCACAGCCGACGAGCTGAAAATCCAGATCATCGACGTGGCGCTGGACCGGGCCTTCTTGCTCGACCCGCTGCCCAATGACGAGATCACCTTCATGCGCCGCATCGAAGAAGGCCGGGGCCGCCTGACCCTGATCGCCAACGAAGTGGCCCGACTGGCGGGCACCATCTTGCTGGAATTTGGCGCGGCCACTCGTAAGATCAAAGACACCAAAAACGCCCTGGATGCGACCGCAGACTGCACGCAGCAACTCCAACGCCTGATGCCCAAAAACTTCATGGCCGCCACCCCGTGGCCGCAGCTGCAGCACTGCGCCCGCTACCTCAAAGCAGTGACCCTGCGCCTCGATAAATACCGCGCCGACCCCGCCCGCGACGCCCAACGCTTGGCCGAACTCAAGCCGCAAGAGCAACGCTACTGGCGTCTGGTGGCCGAACGCAAAGGCGCTCAAGACGCCCGCATGCTGGAGTTTCGCTGGCTACTGGAAGAGTTGCGCGTGAGCTTCTTCGCGCAAGAACTGCGCACCCCGCAGCCGGTCAGCATCAAGCGGCTAGAGAAGGCTTGGGGGCAGCTCAATCATTGAGGGCATGATCGGTAAGCGGGTGAGACGCCAAGTTGCGACCGAAGCACCAACTCATTGACGGACAATCACAATATTTGGGAATTACCCATGGAAATCAAAGTCAATTTTCTCGACAAACTTCGCCTGGAGGCCAAGTTTGACGACTTCACCGTGCTGGCCGATCAGCCCATTCGCTACAAGGGCGATGGCTCGGCACCGGGGCCGTTCGATTATTTTTTGGCGTCTTCGGCCTTGTGCGCGGCGTATTTTGTGAAGCTGTATTGCCAGACGCGCAGCATTTCCACCGAGCACATCCGCCTGTCGCAAAACAACATCGTCGACCCCGACAACCGCTACCTGCAGACCATCAAGATCCAGGTGGAGTTGCCGGCCGACATGTCCGACAAGGACCGCCAAGGCATTCTGCGTTCGATTGACCGCTGTACGGTTAAAAAAGCCATTCAAGCGGGCCCCACTTTCATCGTTGAGGCGGTGGACAACCTGGATGCCGACGCGCAGGCCTTGCTCTCCCTGAGCCCCGATGCGCAGGCGCAGACCTTTATTGCGGGCAAAGACTTGCCGCTGGAGCTGACCATCGCCAACATGACGGCGGTGTTGGCCAACTTGGGCATCAAGATCGAGATCGCGTCTTGGCGCAACTTGGTGCCCAACGTCTGGTCGCTGCACATCCGCGACGCGCATTCGCCCATGTGCTTCACCAACGGAAAGGGCTCCAGCAAAGAAAGCGCCTTGGCCTCGGCGCTGGGCGAATACATCGAGCGCCTGAACAACAACCACTTTTACGCGGGCGTGTTTTTTGGCGAAGACATCGCGCAGGCCGACTTCGTGCACGACCCCCGTGAGCGTTGGTTCCAACCCGGTAAGCGCGACGCGCTGCCCAAGGGCTTGCTGGACAAGTATTGCCTGAGCATCTACAACCCCGACGGCGAGCTCAAGGCCTCGCACCTCTTTGACACCAACTCGGGCAACACCGATCGCGGCATTTGTGCTCTGCCTTATGTGCGCCAGTCCGATGGGGAGGTGGTGTACTTCCCGTCCAACCTGGTAGAAAACCTGTTTGTGAGCAACGGCATGAGCGCGGGCAATACGCTGGTTGAAGCCCAGGTGCAGTGCCTGTCAGAAATTTTTGAGCGGGCCGTCAAGCGCGAGATCCTGGAAGGCGAAATGGC
>CANGKR010000059.1 GCA_947454355.1 Comamonadaceae bacterium | reverse complement strand
TTGGGGTCCATCGTGAAGTATTCGCGGCTCCAGTCCACGCTGTCGCCCATGCGGCGCATTTGGCTGGTGATGGTGTTACCCGATTGCTCTTTCCACTCCCAAACCTTGCTCACAAAATTCTTGCGGGCCTCGGCGGGCGTGGGGCCCATATCGTGGCGGCTGATGCCTTGGGCTTGGAGTTGGCGTTCGACCACGATTTGTGTGGCGATGCCCGCATGGTCTGTACCGGGGATCCAAGCGGTGTTGCAGCCGGACATGCGGTGGTAACGGGTCAACGAGTCCATGATGGTCTGATTGAACGCGTGCCCCATGTGCAGGGTGCCGGTCACATTGGGTGGTGGTAACTGGATGGCAAAGGCCGCTACATCGGCAGCGGGCTCGCCCGTGCCGCGAAAACCGGCCACACCATAGCCGCGCTTTTCCCATTCGGGGCCCCAATGGGCTTCGAGGGCGGCTGGTTCAAACGACTTGGAAAGAGATTGCAGACCGGGTTGGTCAATGGGAGAGGCGTTGCTCATGGGGGCTTTGAAAAGAAGGACTCCTTCGATTTTAACGAGCCCCGGTGCCAGCCGGGTGGGCTGAGGGACTTTTACTTGGGCAAGGACTTGGCCGCTTGCAGGCAGTCGTGCAGCACCGTGGCGTCACCGATCTGGTTGGCCAGGATCAGGATCAGTCGGGTGTTGAGCAGCTCCGATTGCTCGGCGTTCAAATCTGCATGGGCGTTGATCAACTGCTCGTAAAAGCCGTCGGCGTCTTGAAAATTTACTTCAGTTTTCATAGTCATTGTCTCGTGGCGCTGCGCTCTGTGTTCAAAGTGCCAGGCTGTCGCTGATGGCTTGGAGCAAATCGCCATCGATACGCTGGCCCTGGGCGGCCAGGTAGCCGTCGGGGCGGACCAAGGCCCAGCCGTCGCCGGTCATGTGGCAAGCGGTGCGCAGTTTGTGCGCGGAGTCGAGTACATGTTCACGCGCCTGCGGTGTGGTGCCGCTCACCACCTGCACGCAGCGCAAGGGGGTGCCTTCGGTCAAGGTGCGCAGGCGCTGGAGACCCGCTTGGCTTTGTGGGCCGAAGACCAGCAGCAACAGTCGACCTTCGGCCCAGTTAAGCAAATCATTGACCACACCTGTGTGACCTTTGCGCCAGGCAAAACCCACGTTCTGTAAAGAGCGGCCACCTTCGTCGCCACAGAGGCCCGAGCGTGTGTAGGTGTTGGCCACGGCCATGCGGCCGGTGTTGATCAAAGCCCTTGCAAACGGGTATTGCTTGGCCAGGCTGATGGCCGCGCTGCGAAAGCTGCGTTCCATGCCTTCGGGGGCGCGTAAAAAACGGGCGGTGCGGTTGGTGACCCGCACGTTTTCTTGTGCGGCTTCTAATCGTTCGGTGTTGTAACTCTTGAGCAAGGCTGGGCTGGCCCAGCCTTTGAGGACCGCGCCGAATTTCCAGGCCAGGTTGTCGGCATCGGCCACCCCGGTGTTACCGCCGCGTGCGCCAAAGGGGCTGACCACTTTGGCCGTATCGCCCATGAAAAATACACGCCCCACCTGCATGCTGTGCACGCATTGACTTTTGTAGGCATAGGGGCCGACCCACACGATGTCGACCTGCACGTCTTTGCCAAACTGGCGTTCCAACCGTTCACGTACCACGTCTTCGCGGCTGACATAAGCAGGGTCGGCGTTGGGTGGCATTTGGTAGTCGATGCGCCAAACATCGTCGGCCATCAGGTGTTGCCACACGGCTCTGTTTTCGTTGAAAGGGGCTTCAATCCAGGTGTGGCGCTCGACTGGTGGGTGCGTGTTGAAGCGCACATCGGCAATGCACCATCGGTCATCGCCTTTTTGGCTGTTCATGCCCACGCCCGTCCAGGCGTGGAATGGGGTGTGCGAGCCTGTCGCGTCGATCACGTGCTCGGCCTGAATCTGGTAGCTGCCCTGCGGGGTTTGCACGGTCAATGTGGCGCAGTCTTCATGCTGTTCAGAAGCGCTCACGCGCGAATGCCATCGCATGTCCACGCCGCCCAATTCGGCAATGCGTTCGACCAAGTAGCCCTCGATGTAGAACTGCTGGATGTTGATGAAAGGCGGCTGTGCTGACAAATTGAAGTTGCTTTGCTGGCGCAGGTCGAAGGCGTATACCTCGTCATCGCCCGCAAAGGTGCGGCCCACGCTCCACTGCACGCCTTTGGCGGCGATGCGGTGGTAGATGCCCAATCGGTGAAAAATTTCCAGTGATTTTTGGGTGTAGCAAATGCCGCGTGAAGAGGCGCCTTTGACCCCCACAGTGTTGTCTTCGTCCAGCAAGACCGCCTTGATGCCTTGATTGGCCAGCGAACAAGCCAACGTCAAGCCGGCGAGGCCACCGCCCACGATCACGATCGCATGGCGCAGCGTCTGGCCGGTGGTCAATTCGGGCGGCGCCACAAACGGGTATTCCGGCAGGTTGTAGCCGGTGCCTTGGGTGAATTCGTAGCCGTTGGTGTATTGGACTGCGGCAAAGTCAGGGGCGGGTGTGCTCATGGCAAATCAAGCGGCTTTAAACTCGGGGCGGTCGTTTTGTTGGGGCTTGAGAGCTGGCGTGGCCTTACCGGCAGCGCGGTCTTGCCGCCATTGCTGCTTGCGCGCCGTCCACTCATTCAAGCGGGCATGTGCGGTTTTGCTCTCTTGCAGCATCTGGAATTCGTCGGCGCGTTGCGCGGTCAATTCCAGGCGAACGCCATTGGGGTCGAAAAAATAAATGCTGTCAAAAATATGGTGATCTGTGATGCCCAGCACCTCGATGCCATGCGTTTGCAGCCGGTCTTTCATGGCTTGCAAATCGTCCTTGCTGTCGACCCGAAAAGAGATGTGGTTGACCCACATCGGCGTGTTGGGGGAAGGCAGGGCGGCTTGGTCGTCGCCCAGGTCAAAAAACGCGATGAAAGAGCCATCACGCAAGCGGAAAAAGAAGTGGGTGTAAGGGCAGTATTCGCCTGTGCTGGGCACCACATCACTTTGGATGATGTGGTACAGCGGCAAACCCAGAATGTCTTCGTAAAAGTGCCGTGTTTCTTCGGCGTCTTTGGCGCGATAAGCGTAATGGTGCAGCTGATGGATGGCTGCTGGTGCGGGCAAGGCCGACAGGGCAGGGGCTGAAGGGGATGCGCTCATCGTGACTCCTGTTTACTTATGCGTAATGAGTTTACTATATCGTAACTCGAGAGACCGTCACAATACAGCGCTAAGCTCTTTTTCAAGGAAATAAGTCCATGGCTGAACTCAAAGGTTCACGTACCGAACAATGTTTGAAAGACGCTTTTGCGGTCGAGTCCATGGCCAACCGTCGGTATTTGTATTTTGCAAACAAGGCGGACATCGAGGGTCATATTGATGTGGCGGCGCTGTTTCGCTCAACCGCGCAAGGTGAAACGGGCCATGCCCATGGGCACCTGGAGTTTCTGGAGCAGGCCGGTGACCCGGCCACGGGCTTGCCCTTTGTCACGACACGCGACAGCCTGGCTTCGGCCCTGGCCAGCGAAAAGCAAGAACACGCGGACATGTACGCCACCATGGCTGAGACGGCGCGTCTAGAGGGTTTTGACGACATCGCCGACTGGTTTGAAACCATTGGCAAGGCTGAGCGCTCGCACGCCCAGCGCTTCCAAAAGGCGCTGGACGAATTCAAGGATTGAGGCTCTAGTCTCTCAATCCATCTTGATGTTGGCGGTCTTGATGGCGCGTGCCCAGTCAGCGGTTTCACGCTCAAGCACCTTGGTTGTTTCTGAAGGCGAGAGGTAACGCACCTCGATACCGGCCGCATCTGCCCGCTGTTTGGTCTCGGGCATTTCCATACTGCGTTTGACATCAGCCGACAGCTTTTGCAGCACCGCAGGCGGTGTGCCGGCCGGTGCATACAAGGCCACCCAGGACTCCAGCTCAAAATTGGCCAGACCCGCCTCGGCCACGGTAGGCACTTGCGGCATGCCGGGGTGGCGTGTTTTGCCGGTCACGGCCAAGGCCTTGAGCTTGCCCGATTGCACGTGCTGCATCACGGAGGGCGGGGTGGTGATGAACACTTCCACCTGGCCTGCCAAAACATCCGCAATCGCTTGGCCCGAGCCTTTGTAGGGCACATGCACCATGTTCACACCGGTCTGCAGCTTGAAGATTTCGGTGCCGATGTGAGACACCGAGCCATTGCCTTGCGAGGCGTAATTGAGTTTGCTCGGATTGGCTTTGGCGTAGGCCACAAAGTCTTTGAGGTTGTTGGCAGGCACCGATGGGTGGACTGCGATCACGTTGGTTGCCACCGTGATCAAACCGACCGGGGTCAGGTCCTTCAAGTCCCATGGCAATTTATCCATCAGGATCGGATTGGCAATGTGGTAACCCGAGTACGACACCAACAGCGTGTGCCCGTCCTTGGCCGCTTTGGCCACGTTTTGGTACGCCAGGTTGCCGCTGGCGCCGGGTTTGTTGTCCACCACCACCGACTGGCCGATCACACGGGCCAAGGGTTCGGCCACCAAGCGGGCCGAAGTGTCCACCAAGCCCCCGGGCGGGTTGGGCACAACCAAGGTGATGGATTTGCTGGGGAAGCTTTGGGCCAGCAAGCTCAAGGGCAGCGCCAAAGCTGCGGCGCCGATCCAGCGGCGGGGGGTGTTGATCATGGGGCTCTCCTGTAGGTGTGCTCAGCGCATGCCGACTTGGGCGTCGGTGAAAATGTTTTTGGCTTCGCGCGGCAGGCTGCGCCAGTACTGGTGCTGTGCATGGACTTGTCCACCCAAGGCCACGGCCGCCTCCCAGCCCCAGCGGGGTTTGTACAAAAAGCTGCGACCCAGGGCCACCAGGTCGGCATCGCCACGTTGGAGCACACCTTCGGCTTGTGCGGGTTCGGTGATCAGGCCCACCGCAAACGTGGTCAAGCCTGAGCGCGCACGCACGGCTTTGGCCAAGGGCACTTGGTATTCAGGGCCGATCGGGATTTGCTGCAAAGGCGAGACCCCGCCCGATGAGATGTGCACGAACTGCGCACCGGCTTGTTTGAGCCGTTGCGCCAGGTCTACCGTTTCGTCCAAGGTCCATCCGCCATCGATCCAGTCGGTGCCCGAGATGCGCATGCCCAAAGCGCCCTTGAACACTTCTCGCACCGCTTGGAACACTTCGAAAGGAAAGCGAATGCGATTTTCAAACGAGCCGCCATAAAGGTCGCTGCGTTGGTTGGAAATGGGCGAAAGGAATTCGTGCAGCAAATAGCCGTGGGCCGCATGCAATTCCAGTGCTTCGATGCCCATGGCCTGACTGAGCTGGGCGGTGTGGACAAAGTCGGCTTTGATTTGCGCGATGTCGTCCAAGCTCAATTCGCGGGGAGCCGGCTCGGTGGGCAAATGCGGCAGGGCGCTGGGGCCGTAGGTAGGCCAGCCGCCTTGTTCCGCCGAGAGCAACATGCCGCCATTCCAGGGCTCGGCGCTCGAGGCTTTGCGCCCGGCATGGCTGATTTGTATGCACACCGGTACTGAAGGCGCCAACTGGCGGGCGCGTTGCAAGTGGTCGTTCAAGGCCGATGCGGTGGCGTCGTCCCACAAACCCAAACAACCTGGGCTGATGCGGGCGGCCGCACTGACCGCGGTCGCTTCGAGGGTCACCATGCCGGCGCCGCTGTTGAGCAATTGCGTCCAATGTGCCAAATGCCAGTCGTTGGCTTGGCCGTGGATGGACGAGTATTGGCACATGGGCGCCACCACCAAACGGTTGGGCAAGGTGAGCGGGCCGCTCGGTGTGTCAAAGTTGAAAGGGGTAAATAAGAGGCTCATGGCGGCATCTTATGCACAAGCGAGCGCTTGGCTATCCGTTGCGTGACAAGGCCTCAGAGCGTCACTGGTTGCTGCCACAGTTGCCATTCGGGCCCGGGTGCCGCTGTGACGGTACAGGTGTTGCCTTGCACAGGGTGCGTCAGAGTCAATTGCCAAGCGTGAAGCCACAGGCGGTTCGCGCCCAAGTGAGCCGCCACGGCCCGGTTCAAAGGCCCTTTGCCATGAGTCGCGTCGCCCAATATCGGATGGGCCAGGTGCTTCATGTGCCTGCGCAGTTGATGCCGCCTGCCGGTCAAGGGCGTGAGTTGCAGTTTGGCAAAACGGGTACTCACAAAAACCCCGTGCGCCAGAGGCAACTCGCCCCGGTACAGGGTTTTGAACTGCGTCTGTGCGGCTTGCACGCTTTCGCGCTCGGTGCGCATGTCGTCGGGCATGCGCTTCAGGGGGTGGTCGATTTCGCCTGAATCGGCGGGCCAACCGCGCACCATGGCGATATAGGTTTTGTGCAACCCCTGTCCCGATTCAAAGGCCTGGCCCAGCATACGGGCAATATCGGGCTGGAGTGCAAACACCAACACACCGCTGGTGCCCTTGTCCAGTCGGTGTACTGGCCAGACGTGGCGGCCGATCTGGTCGCGCAGGGCTTGCAACACAAAACGGGTTTCACCCTTGTCCAAAGGGGTGCGATGCACCAGCCAGCCTGCAGGCTTGTGCACGATGGCGAGATAATCGTCGATGTAAAGGATGTCGAGCATGCTGTTCCTATTGTCTCCCGCCAAATCCCTGGACTACGAAACTCCCGTGGGCGATGTGCCGCACACCCAGCCGCAATTCGTGCCGCAGGCGGCGCAGCTCATCGAGTTGCTGCGCCCCCAAACACCTCAGCAGATTGCCCAGTTGATGGATTTGAGCGACAGTTTGTCGGCTCTGAATGTGGCCCGTTACCAAAGCTGGTCGACCCGCTTCACTGCTCGCAATTCCAAGCAAGCCATCTTGGCTTTCAATGGTGACGTGTATGACGGGCTCGATGCCAAGACCTTGGACAGAGCGTCGCTGGAATGGGCGCAGCAGCACGTGTGCATCTTGAGTGGTTTGTACGGCGTGTTGCGGCCGTTGGACCGTATGCAGCCCTATCGCCTCGAAATGGGCACGGCCTTGGCCAACCCGCAGGGCAAAAGCCTGTATGCCTTTTGGGGTTCGCAGATTGCCCAGCACCTGAACAAACGTTTGGCCAAAGACGCCGTGCCGGTGGTGGTGAACTTGGCCTCGCAAGAGTATTTCAAGGCGGTGGATCTCAAGACCTTGAAGGCGCGGGTGATCGAATGTGTGTTTGAAGATTACAAGTCTGGCCAGTACAAAGTGATCAGTTTTTTTGCCAAACGGGCCCGCGGCCTGATGCTGCGCTATGCCACGCTGGAACAGATTCAGCACCCTGAGGCGTTGCGGAAGTTCAACTTGGACGGCTATGCCTATGCCGCCGCGGCCTCCACACCCGATCGTCTGGTGTTTCGCCGAAAATTGGCTGAATGATCGTGGCAGAGAAAAGCCCTCCCCAGCACCCCATGAACACACCAGAACACTCTCAATTGGGCAAATCCAGTGCCTACGCTGATCAGTACGATCCAGGACTGCTGTACCCCATCCCCCGGGCCGCGAAGCGGGCTGAAATCGGTGTCAATGGCACGCCGATTTTTCTCGGTGCCGATTTGTGGACGGCGTTTGAATTGTCGTGGCTCAACACCAAAGGCAAACCTCAAGTAGCTATCGCCCACTTCACGGTGCCTGCGCAAAGCACGCACATTGTGGAGAGCAAGTCTTTCAAGCTGTACCTCAACAGTTTCAACAACACCCGCATCGACGATGTGGAAGAACTGCGCCAACGCCTGCGCCAAGACATCAGCCAAGCCGTCTGGCATGGCGGTCCTATGCAAGCCAGTGTGGGTGTGAAAATTCTGTTGCCGCCGGACTTTGACAAGGAACCGGTGCATGAGCTCGATGGCCTGAACCTGGACCGCATGGACCTGGAATGCACCCGCTACCAGCCCGCGCCCGATTTGCTGACGGCGCAGAAAGACGAAGCTCCAGTGACTGAAACCCTGGTCAGTCATTTGCTCAAAAGCAATTGCCTGGTCACCGGACAACCCGATTGGGGCACGGTGCAAATCAGCTACAGCGGCCCGCAGATCGACCAGCCCGGCTTGCTGCAGTACATCGTGAGTTTTAGAAACCACAACGAGTTCCACGAGCAATGTGTCGAACGCATCTTCATGGACATCTGGACACGCTGCAAACCCATACAGCTCACCGTCTATGCCCGTTACACGCGGCGCGGGGGGCTGGACATCAACCCCTGGCGCAGCAGTGCGCCCGGTGCCTTGCCGCCCAATGTGCGTACGGCCAGGCAATGAGGCGCTTTAGCCAAATTCTTTAAATCCCTTGAGGGGCGTCAGGTCGGGGTAGTTGCCAGTGCGTTTTTCTTTCATGGCGGTGATCGCTTCCATCACGTGAGGGGTGCTCCACACTGCGCCTTGCAGCCAGCCCATTTGGCGAAGGCTGTCTTCCACGCTGTGGTCGCGGGCATAGTTGATGGCTTGTTTGCTGCCCCAGATCGCTACGGGCGGTTTGCTGGCAATTTCTTGAGCGGTTTGCAAGGCGCCTGCCACCAAGGCTTCATGGGTGTCAAACACTTCGGTCACCAACCCATTGGCCAGTGCTTTGGCGGCCGACAAGCGGCGGCCGGTGTAGGCCAATTCCTTGACCAGGCCCATGGGCAGCAGTTTGGGCAGGCGCTGTAAGGTGCCCACGTCGGCGACCATGCCGATGTTGATTTCCTGAATGCAAAAGAAGGCGTCTGCCGTGGCATAGCGGATGCAGCATGCGGTGACCATGTCCACACCACCGCCGATGCATCCGCCATGGATCGCTGCGATCACAGGGATGCGCATGGATTCAAGCAGGCTGAAGGTACTTTGGATATCGGTGAGTGCATCGAACATGGCCGCCCGACCCTCGGCGTTTGTTTCGTCCATTTGGATCGCGCTGCTGAAGGTCTCCAGCGCCATGCCCGCGGTGAAATGTTTGCCCGTGCTGGAGATCACCAAAGCGCGTGCCGCTGCCGAGGCGTTCAGGTGTTTGAGCACCGCGTCCAGCTCTTTCCAGAACGTTGGGTGCATGGTGTTCATCGCCTCAGGACGATTGAGCACCAGGTGGGCGACGTGATGGTCAATCGAGAGGGAAAAGCAGCTGAGTTTGTCCATGGTCGTTTACCTGAGGTGTTTCGTTGTCAATTAGCTCACTGTAGGGCTGGGCAGTGGGACTGTCTGTCCCTTGTTTGACCAGGGAGCCGACCCTCACGCCGAGCAACCTCAGGCGCGGTTTCAAATCCACCCGTTTCAGGCATTGCCCGGCCACTTGGCGGATGGTGGCAGCGTCGCCGGTGGGTGTCGGCACCGTCTGGTCGCGGGTCACGCTTTTGAAGTTGTCGTAGCGCAGCTTGATGCCGATGGTTTTGCCTTGGTAGCCCTTGCGCTGCAAGTCGGCGGCCACCTGTTCGCACAAGCGGGTGAAGATGCGTCCGAGTTCGTCGCGGTCACGCACCGCATGCAAGTCGCGCTCGAAGGTGGTCTCTCGGCTCATGCTGACCGGCTCGCTGTCCATGCTGACGGGCCGGTCGTCTCGGCCCCACGCGGCCTCGTGCAGCCAGGCGCCGTAGACTTTGCCAAAGTTTTCCATCAACCAGAACTTGTCTCGCGCGGCCAAGTCGCCAATCGTGTGGATGTCGTGCTTTTGGAGTTTTTCATCGGCCTTGGGACCAATGCCATTGATCTTGCGGCAAGCCAGGGGCCAGATGAGGCTTTGCAGGTCATCTTCAAACACGATGGATATGCCGTTGGGTTTGTTGAACTCACTGGCCATCTTGGCAATCAGTTTGTTGGGCGCCACGCCCACCGAACAGGTCAGTCCGGTGGCTTCAAAGATCGTTTTTTGGATCAATCGTGCCAGCACCCGACCGCCATCGCGTTGGCCGCCGGGCACCTCTGTGAAGTCGATATACACCTCGTCCACGCCCCGGTTTTCCATCAGCGGGGCAATCTCGGTGATGATGTTTTTGAAAGTGCGTGAGTAGTGCCGGTACTGGTCAAAGTCGACCGGCAGCAAGATCGCTTGCGGGCACAGCTTGGCGGCCTTCATCAAACCCATGGCCGACCCGATGCCAAATTGCCGGGCAGCATAGGTGGCCGTGGTGATCACACCCCGGCCGGTGTAACCCGCAATGCGCGGGAAAAAGTCCACCGGAATTTCGTCTAAGCGAGAGTCAAAGTTCTCGGCCTGCCAATCGGCCTCGGGGTAGGCCGCTTGCAGTTTGCCCAACAAGTCATCTTCTTTGCGCCGTCCACCGCCAATCACCACCGGAAAGCCCTTGAGCTGGGGATAGCGAAGCAACTCACAGGATGCATAAAACGCATCCATGTCGAGATGGGCAATGCGGCGTCGGCCGGACACAACGGAAGAAGCGGATTCAGGCACCTGCAGAGGATAACGTGCTGCAATGTTGTGTCGCTACAGCCTGATGTTCAAATCTTGGCTCGGGGTCTGGGTCTGATCTTTCAAATTCACTGGCCAAGGGCAACAGGGATTGCAAGACCTCACGCACCTGCTGATGGCGGGGGTCGTTGTCCTGTGCGTTGTCGGTGGTGTCGTTGATGCAGAAAAAAGCCAATGCGCCAAAGGTCTGTGACAAGGCGCTCAGCTGATTCTGCACGTTCCCATCCCCTGTGGACACATAGGCATGCGGGTATTCGCGCAAGTGGGCGCGGCCTTGGGCCAGTGACCAGCGCAAGACAAAGTCAGACACGATGGTGGGGCAGTCCCAGCTGCGAAACACTGTCGAGCGGGCCATGGCAAACAATTCTGGAGCGAGTGTTTCCAGCTCAAACAGCACAGACTTGCGCAAGGGGCGGGGCGCATGTGCAAAGGTGCGAAAGGTGTGTTGGTAGGCAGGGTCCTGTCCTGCGCCGGGGTGGTCTTGCATCCATTGCTTGGACAGGCGACAGGCATTGTCCAGCGAGTTGGCGTCCCTTCTGAGGGGCTCATTGCTGACCACAGGATCATCTGACCAAGTCAGGTACACGCCTTCAGGGGAGAACCAGTCGTCCAGATGCACCGGGGCGCCAAAGAACACATCGTCATTGCAATAAAAAAATCGCTCGGACAAACCCGGGATGCGATGGATATAAGACTCGATGTGACCAGAGTCGAAGGTCGGTAAAGATGAGGGAGGTATCAGGTCCCTGTGGTCCACCAAGGTGACCTGCTGGCTGCTTTGCAACCAAGTGGGTGTTTGGTTGTCGGTGACGATGTAGACATGGCCGTGCTCAGGAAAGAAACGCGACAGTGCACGCAAGCTGTAGCGCAGCTCGTCATTGTCGCGGTAGCGGCCTTCCACATCGCCATAGCGCGCCAGATCCGAGCTGAGGGGGCGGGCCAAAGCGGCAGCGTCGCGTTTGCGGCGCCACGGGGTGTCGTTGCCGTCGACCCACAGGTAGACCACGTCTACGGGGTCCGCAGGATGGACGGACCTCAAACCGGGAAGGTGCCTGGCAGCAAAATACTGTGATCGACTTGGTCCATTTGCATGCGACCACAAAACGCCATCGTCAGGTCCAATTCTTTGTGGATGATCTCCAGAGCTTTGCTCACACCTTCTTCACCCATGGCCCCCAATCCGTACAACATCGAGCGGCCAATGTAGACACCTTTGGCGCCCAGTGCATAGGCTTTGAGAACATCTTGTCCACTGCGGATGCCGCCATCCATGTGCACTTCGATTTGGTTGCCGACTTCGCGCACGATGCCTGGCAATGCCTCGATGCTGCTTTGGGCTCCATCCAGTTGACGGCCGCCGTGATTGCTCACAATCAAGGCATCGGCGCCAGATTGCACAGCCAGTCGTGCGTCTTCGACATCCTGAATGCCTTTGAGAATCAGTTTGCCGCCCCAGCGCTTTTTGATCCACTCCACATCGCCCCAGTTCAAACGCGGATCGAACTGTGACGCGGTCCAGGAAGACAAGCTGCTCATGTCGGCCACACCGGAGACATGGCCCACGATGTTGCCAAACTGGCGACGTGAAGTGCCCAACATGCCCATGGCCCAGCGAGGCTTGGTGGCGATGTTCAAGATGTTCTTCAGGGTCAATTTGGGCGGCGCTGACAGACCGTTTTTCAGGTCTTTGTGTCTTTGTCCCAGAATTTGCAAATCCAGTGTCAAGACCAGTGCTGAGCAATTGGCGGCTTTGGCGCGGTCAATCAGGCGTTCGATGAAGGCCTTGTCTTTCATCACATACAGTTGAAACCAAAAGCCTTCGCCTGCATGTTGCGCCACGTCCTCGATCGAGCAAATGCTCATGGTGGACAAGGTGAATGGAACACCAAATTGGCGTGCGGCGCGGGCGGCCAGGATTTCGCCATCGGCGTGTTGCATGCCGGTCAAGCCGGTCGGCGCAATGGCCACGGGCATCGCCACGGCTTGGCCAATCATCTGTGTGGCGGTGGAACGCCCTTCCATGTTGACTGCCACGCGCTGGCGCAGTTTGATTTTCTGGAAATCACTTTCATTGGCGCGGTAGGTGCTCTCGGTCCAAGAGCCGCTGTCGGCATAGTCATAGAACATGCGGGGCACCCGCTTTTCAGCCAGAACGCGCAGGTCTTCGATGGTGGTGATGACGGACATAAAGTGTCTCCAATGGATTGAACGGTCAGCTGCAGCTGACGCTGCCGCAACCGGACATGGTCACGCTTTGGATGACCGAGGGATCGGCCAGGGTTTCGGTCTCGCTATTGAACTGAACAGACTGCAGATGCTGAGCCAGTCCCGCGTCCATGCTGTTGGCGTGGCCTGGAAACCATTCGGCCAGAGCCTCGGCCAGGCGGGTGATGATTTCGATATCGCCGCCTTCGTAATGCACTTGAACTGCGCGCATGGTTTCCAAAATCGTGGCGTGTTGGCCGGCATGGCAGTTATCGGCAGAAAAACCGGTGGCCAACATCCAGCGGTCTTCTTGGGCAAAGTGCTCCACGGTGTGCTTCAAAAAGTCTTGGTACAGCGGCAGTTGTTGGTCCTGCGGTGTCTCCAAAATCTGGTTGAGCATGCTCACGAATTCTTCGTGCGTGGCATCCATGCGGCTGTCACCGGTGTGCAGGTCAGTGGACCAGTTCAAAGGGGCGAGGGTGGTCATGGTCTGCGCCTTTCAGTCGGCCAGGCCAACGTACATGTTTTGCACATCGTCATGGGCGTCCATGGCAGCCAAAAAGGCTTCGACTTCTTCGCGTTGCTCCGGGGTCAAATTGGCTGGGTCGACCGGGTTTTTCGATTTGTAGCCCAGCTTGGCTGAGAGCACGGTAAAGCCATGAGCCGGCAGGGCGCGACTGACCAAGTCCAGGTCGGTCGGGTCTGTGTAGAACAGGGTGGCGCCTTCTTCACCGGCTTCAAAGTCTTGCGCGCCGGCTTCGATCGCGGCCAGTTCGGGGTCCGCGCCCGATGCGGCAGGTTCGGCTTCGATCATGCCCAGGTGGTTGAAGTCCCAGGCGACTGAACCCGAAGTGCCCATCTGCCCTTTGCGAAACAACACCCGCATTTCGGGGGCGGTGCGCTTGACGTTGTCGGTCAGACACTCGACCATCACGGGCACCTGGTGCGGGGCATGGCCCTCGTACATCACATGCTCGAAGCTGACCGTCTCGCCCGTCAGGCCCGCGCCTTTCTTGATGGCGCGCTCCAGGGTTTCTTTGGGCATGGACACTTTGCGCGCCTGCTCCAACACCAAGCGCAGCTTGGAGTTGAGTGAGGGGTCAGCACCACTGCGTGCAGCCACCATGATTTCTTTGGACAGTTTGCCAAACATCTGCCCTCTGGCGTTGGCCGCCAGTTCTTTGCCTTTGGCTTTCCATTGCGCGCCCATGTGGTATTCCTAGTGTGCAGCTCTGTGAGTGCGGATTGAGTAAAAGTTCAGGCCCAGCGTGCACGGTGCCGTGCAATCTGAATGATGACCTGTGCAGGTGCGGTGCCACCCAAGGTGTTGCGGGCGTTGAGCGACCCGCGCAGGCTGAGCACGTCGTAGACGTCTTGGCCGATCGAAGCATGAAAGCCTTGCAGCACGCTCAGCGGCAACTCGGACAGGTCGCAATTGTGGCTGGTGGCGGCCTTGACGGCGTGGGCCACCGTTTCGTGCGCATCGCGGAAAGGCAAGCCTTTTTTGACCAGGTAGTCGGCCAAGTCGGTCGCGGTGGCATAGCCTTTTTTGACTGCAGCTTCCATGGCCTCAGCGTTCACGGTGATGCCGCCTTCTTTGTGGCCAGTGGCGA
>CANGKR010000058.1 GCA_947454355.1 Comamonadaceae bacterium | reverse complement strand
ATCTCGGCGCTGATGAAGCGGCGGATGTTGTCCATCAACTCGCGGTGTTCGGCGGTGTAAATCATGCGGGGCTTTCAGAAACGGGGGGCTGCAAACTGTAATGGACGCAGGCTACGGGCATCCGCTTCGCGCACAGTGGCCAAGAGCAGAGCCAACACATCGCGCGTATGTCGCGGGTCGATGATGCCGTCGTCCAGCAAATGGCCGCTGGTGTAAAAGGCACTGGCCTGACTTTCAAACAAGGACAGGATCTCGGTTTGCTGAGCCTGCAGCCTTGCTTCATCCACGACTTTACCTGTACGCTGGGCTTGCTGACGGGCCACGATGTCCATGGTGGTAGCGGCTTGCTCGCCACCCATCACGGCCGATCGGGCGTTGGGCCATGAAAAACAAAATCGGGGGTGAAAGGCCCGGCCGCACATGCCGTAGTTGCCTGCACCGTAAGAAGCGCCACAGTAAATGGTGATGTGCGGCACCTGCGAATTGCTCAGGGCCTGGATCATTTTGGAGCCGTGTTTGATCATGCCGGCCTCTTCTGAATGACGGCCGACAATGAAACCGGTTGTGTTTTGCAAAAACACAATCGGTGTGCCGGACTGATTGCACAGGTGGATGAACTGCGCTGCCTTGGTGGCTCCGGCCGGATCGATCGGCCCGTTGTTGCTGATGAAGGCCACGGCATGGCTTTCGATGCGGGCATGGCCGCACACCGTGGCACTGCCGTAGCTGGGCTTGAAGTCCAGCCAGGCCGATTCGTCGACCAACCGGGCGATGACTTCGCGCATGTCCATGGGCTGGCGGTGTTCCAGCGCCATCACGCCCGCCAGTTCATCGGTGGGCAGCAGGGGAGGTTTTGAGGCACGTTGTGGCGCGGGCACTGGCGCTTGCGGCCAGTCGAGTGCGGCCAGCACCTCGCGGGCCAGGCCAATGGCGTGAGCGTCGTTCTCGGCCACGTATTCGGCCAGGCCACTGACCGCGGCGTGCATGTCGGTGCCGCCGAGTTCTTCGTCGGTGGCAATCTCACCGGTTGCGGCTTTGAGCAACGGCGGGCCCGCCAAAAAGGCCTTGCCCTGACCGCGCACCATGATCACGTAGTCCGACAAACCGGGCATGTAGGCCCCGCCAGCGGTGGAGGAGCCGTGCACAACGGTGAGCACTGGCAGACCTGCGGCAGACAGCCGGGCCAGGTTGTAGAACATGCCGCCGCCACGGATGAACTTTTCCACACGGTATTTGCGCAGGTTGGAGCCAGCTGACTCCACCAAGTGCACAAAGGGCAGTTTGTTTTCGAGGGCGATGTCTTGGCAACGCATGAGCTTTTGGTTGCCAGCTTCGGTGAGGGCTCCTGCATCTATGCCCGAGTCGGTCACCACCACCATGCAACGTACTCCGCTGACCAGACCGATGCCTGCCAACTGCGAGCCTCCAGGCACGCAGCGCGTGAGGTCCGGGTCGTCCATGCCATAGCCGGCCAGTGTGGCCAACGGCAAAAAGGGTGTGCCGGGGTCGAGCAATTGCGCCAAGCGCTCACGAGGCAGCAAAGCACCGCGCTTGGCAAAGCGCTCGGCCGATTTCGCCGATGCGTCTGCGGCGCGTTGCTCCAAGGCATGCCATTGGTCGATCAAATTCAGCATGCCTTCGCGTCGGGCCGCAAAAACTGCAGTGTTCGGGTGAATGGTGGTTTGAAAAGGCATCATGCATCTAGGATAAAGCATGCCTGCCCACCCTCACACCCACCTTGGTGACTGAAGCATTTTGCCTATTGCTTTGTCGATTCATGTCATTGCCGAACGGGGCCTGCGCACCCAACATGGGCCTTTCTAACCGTAGGAGACATGACATGAAAAAATGGTGCGCATTCTGGTCCGCTGGGCTCTTGGCTTTGACGCTGATGGGGCTGTCCCCGACGGTTTGGGCGCAGACGGCGGCGAGCTTTCCGAACAAAACCCTGCGTATCATCGTGCCCTACACCCCGGGCGGGACCACAGATGTCATGGCCCGCAGCATCGGGCAAAAGTTAACGGAGTACTGGGGGCAAGCCGTGGTGGTGGACAACCGCCCCGGTGCGGGCGGTTGGCTGGGCCTGTCGGCCTTGGCCAAAATGCCACCCGACGGCTACAACCTGGTGTTGACCATTTCCAATGCCATTTACGCCAAGTCGCTTTACAGCAAGCTGCCTTTTGACATCGACACCGAATTCGATCCGGTTTCCATGCTGACCCGTTCGACCATCGGCCTCGCTGTGCCTGTGTCCTTTCCAGCCAATACGCTCGAAGAGTTCATTGCCTATGCGCACAAAAACCCGGGCAAGCTGGGTTACGGCTCATTTGGGCAAGGCACCACAGCGCACATCTTTGGCGAATCACTGAACCTGGCCGCCAAAATCGATCTGGTGCACGCCGCCTATAAAGGCGCTGCGCCTTTGATGCAAGACCTGTTGGGCGGCCAGATCCAGTCGGCTTGGCTGGATGCCGCTACGCTGGCGCCCATGCTGCAAGCGGGCAAGATCAAAGTGTTGGCCATGACCGGTACCCAGCGCACATCGTCTTTGCCCACGGTGCCGACCTTTTTGGAGTTGGGCTTCAAGGGATTTGAGCCCGTCGGATTTTTCTTGGTATTGGCCCCCGCCGGCATGCCCAAAGATGTGTTGGCCAAGCTGTCGGCTGGTATTGGTCGCGCCATCAAAAGCCCGGACATGAGCGCCAAGTGGCGCGAATTGGGCCTGGAGGCCGTGGGCAGCACCTCTGAAGAATTGGGCGCCGAGATGAAGGTGCTTGCCAACACGATGGACAAAGCCATCAAGGCGGGCAAGATCAAACTTGACTGATCAGCGCGGGGCTTTGGCCGCTGGCGTCCAGTCGCCGCCCAAGGCCTTGATCAGGAATACCGAGGCGAGTTGACGTTGGCCGGTCAACTGCGCGGCCAATCGTTCGGAGTTCAATTGTGATTGTTGCGCCGTCAGCATGTCCTGGTAGTTGGACACACCACCCTCGTACCGCACGCGGGCAATTTCCATTACCTTGCGGTTGCTGTCGATCGCACGTTGCGCTTGGGTGATGGCGCGGTCCAGCGCCGAGACGCTGCTCAAGCCGTCTTCGACCTCCTGCATGGCGGTCAGCACTGTGCGGCGGTAATTGGCCACTGTGATGTCGTAACCCGCACGGCTGAAGTTCACATTGGCGTTGATGCGGCCACCGTCAAACAACACTTGCGTAGCAGACACGCCCAATGACCACAACACGCTCGACTGATCGAACAGAGTGTTGATTCGGCGGCTGTCATTACCAAAGCTCGGCCCAAAAATGAAGCTCGGGTAAAACGCCGCTTTGGCGACGCCAATTTGCGCATTGGCCGCTGCCATGGCCCGCTCGGCAGAAGCTACATCGGGGCGACGCTCCAGCACATCCGATGGAATGCCGATGGGCACTGCAGGCGGGGTCATGGTCACCACGCGGGCTGGCAATTGAAATTGCGGGGCGGGTGTGCCGGTCAAAGTGGCCAAGGCGTGTTCAAACTGGGCACGTTGCCGTTGCAAGATGTCGATTTGCGTCAAAGTGGTGTCGAGTAAGGCTTGCTGTTGGGCGACATCCAGACCCGATGCATTGCCGCTGTGGCGTCGATGCTGGGCCAGCGCCAGCGATGATTTTTGCAAGTCGATGGAGCGCGCCAAAACGTCCAGCTCGATGTCCAGCGCCCGCAGGTTGAAGTAGTTCACCGCCACATCTGCGACCAAGACCAGACGTGTGTTTTCCAAGTCGGCGGCAGTTTGTTCGGCCGAGGCTGTCGCGCCGTCGACTTGGCTTTGCACACGTCCCCACAGGTCGGCTTCGTAACTGGCCGACAGCACGAGTGAATAATCGTTTTGCAGGGTCGACCAGTTGGGGGCGTTGTAGTTGGTCAGCGGGCGGTTGGCCGAGATGCGCAGCTCTTGCACTTTGCTGCCCAAACTCACCTGTGGGAACATCCCTGCCGCGCTGGTGGCCACCAGGGCTCTGGACTGCGCCAAGCGGCCTTGCGCTGCCGCCAATGTCTGGTTGGCTTGCAAGGCTTTTGTCGCCAGGGCCGTCAGATCAGCGTCTTCGAACAAAGTCCACCAAGAGCCTTTAGTTTCGGCGTCTGCAGGTTGAGCCACGCGCCAAGGTGCTTGTGTGCTCCAGCTCACGGGCATATCTACTGCAGGTTTGACGTAGGCAGGCCCGACGGCGCAACCGCTGAACAAGGACGCAGCCACCATGCAGCCCGAGAGGATGCGCAGGGATCTCACGGCTTGTCTTTCTGCGCAGCGGGTGTGCTGGCGGGGTCTTTGGGCGTGGCGTCCTTGGGTGCATCGGGAGCGAAGTTGACCTGGTCACCATCACTCAAGGCATCGGGGGGATTGAGCACCAAACGCGCGCCGCTTTGCAGGCCACTGGTGACTTCTACCTGTTCACCCAGGTTGCGGCCCAAGGTCACGACTTGCAATTTAACGCGCTTGTCGGCGTCCACCACCGCGACTTTGATGCCACCAGCACGGATGATGAGCGCATTGTTAGGGATGGTCAGAGTGGCCTTCGTTTGCAGTGGCAGATCGACCTGCACAAAAGCGCCGGGCAGCAGCAAACCTTCTTTGTTGGGCAGGCTAATCTCTACTTGCATGGAGCGGGTCAGAGGGTCGATGGATGCGGAGGTGCGGGCCAGTTTGCCTTGGAATTTCTGGCCCCGCAGTTCGGCTTGGGTGACGGTCACCGTCTGCCCGCTTTTCACTTGTTGGGCATAGGTTTGCGGCACGTTGACGTACAAACGCAAGGGGTCTGTTTGCGTGACGACAAACAAGGCCCGCGCCAGACCGCCTGCTGCACCAGCATCCACCAGATCACCGGTGTCCACATTGCGGCGGGTGATCACGCCGTCGGTGGGCGAGACCAAGCTTTTGAAATTACTCAACTGCTTGAGACGCTGCATGTTGGCTTCGGCAGCGGCCAAGTTGGCCATGGCTTGAGTGCTGTTGCTGCGCTTCTCGTCGACTTCTTGTTGTGACACAGCGTCCTTGGCCCGCAGCGCGACCCAACGCGCTTCCGTGCTCTTGGCCAGTTCCAGGCTGGCGGCCGCTTGTTGACGGGCCGCTATGGCTTGCGAGAGTTGCTCTTCGGTTTCAGGCGTTTCAAGTTCAGCCAGCACCTCACCCTTGCGCACACGGCTGCCAATATCCTTGTGCCAACGTTTCACATAGCCGGGCACGCGGGCGTAAATGGGGGACTGCACATAGCCTTGCAAGCTGCCAGGCAGGGCCACGGTCTGACCCGCTTCGCGGTTTTGGATGACGGTGGTCTTGACGTAGATCTGGCTGCGCGCTTGCACATCGGCTTTGAGTTGGTCCATTTTTTGGGATTGACTCAGTACCGTGCGGGCCCCGCCGGCCAATAGCAGCGCCACCACCACGGCGGCTGCAATTTTGCTGCTGCGAACCACTTGGCTGCGTTGCATCAGTTCGTGGGGATCGGCCGCGCCCGTGGAATGAATGGCCAAGGATGAATGACGTTCTGCAGACATGAATCAATGCTCCTGCGCCACGGTGGGCGTATCCTTCGATGGGTGTTGGAGGGCTTGCTTATTCACCAAACGTTGGTGGATCGAGGCATACACCACCGGGACAAAATACAAGGTGGACACGGTGGCAAACAATAAGCCACCGATCACTGCGCGGCCTAAAGGCGCGTTTTGCTCTGCGCCTTCGCCCAGGCCCAGCGCCATGGGGATCATGCCGATGATCATGGCCAATGCCGTCATCATCACCGGACGAATGCGTGTGGAACCCGCTTCCAGCGCTGCGGCCAGCGGGGCCACGCCCTCGTCACGCCGCTGCCGCGCAAAGGCCACCACCAAAATACTGTTGGCCGTGGCTACCCCCATGGTCATGATGGCGCCGGTCAAGGCCGGCACACTCAAGGTGGTGCCAGTGATGAACAGAATCCAGGCAATGCCGGCCAATGCGGCTGGCAGGGCGGTAATGATGATGGCTGCGTCAGTCCAAGACTGGTAGGTCACCACGATCAGCAGATACACCAGCACAATGGCCATGGCCAGACCCACACCCAGACCGACGAATGACGACTGCATGGTCTGCACTTGGCCGCGGATGGTGACTTGGTTGCCGCGCTTGAGTTTGGGGGTGATCTCGTCGACCAGCTGCTGCACCTGCTTGGCGACACTGGCCAGGTCGGTACCTTGCACACTGACGTACACATCCACCGCAGGCTGGATGTTGTAGCGCGAGACGATGGGCATTTGCCGGCCGGCTTTGGCCTCTACCAGGTTGCCTAGCAATTGCGGTGTGGTGGTGGGCAAGGCCACGCCGTTGGCTCCGCTATTGGCGTTGGGCGCCGAGCCGATGTTCAGGCCCAGCAGTGCATCGATAGAGTCGATTTTGTACTGCGGTGCCTGCACCACCACGTTGTAGACCACACCGTTTTGAGGGTTGAGCCAGAACGCAGGCGCGGTTTGCGAACTGCCCGACAAGGCGATCAACACGTTTTGTCCGACGTTGGTGGCCCCCAGGCCAAACTGCTGCAAGCGAGTACGGTCCATTTGCAGATCCACCACCGGACCATCCAGGCGTTGGTGCACGTGGGCATCCACAGCGCCGGGGATCTTCTGAATCGCTCGCGTCAACTCCGCTGCCAGGGCGGTGTTGCCCACCACGTCTGAGCCGGAAAACTGCACGTCGATGGCAGCAGGCAGACCGAAGTTCAGAATCTGGGTGGAAATGTCGGCCGCTTGGAAAAAGAATTCCACATTCGGAAAGTGCTGAGGCAATTCATTGCGCAGACGCGTGACGAATTGCTCGGTGGGTTGGTGGCCCTTTTTGAGCGACATCAGGATCTCGCCATCCATCGTGCCGATGGTGCCCGCATTGCTGTAGGACAAGTTGATACCGCTGTTGGGCAGGCCGATATTGTCCAAAATGGTGTCGAGCTGATCCTCGGGGATCATCTCGCGGATAGCGGTTTCCACCGCGTCGGCGATGCGTGCGGTTTCTTCAATCCGTGTACCGGTGGGGGCCCGCATGTGCAAGCGGATCTGTCCCGCGTCCACGGTAGGGAAGAAGTCACGGCCCAAGAAAGGATAGATCCCGCAGGACAAGACGCAGAACAAGAAGAACGACGCCATGAACTGTGCGCGGTGTGTCAACGCAGCTGAAAGGGACAAGGTATAGACCCGGCGCACCCGCTCAAACTGGGCATCGAAGCTGCGATAGACCCGCTGCAGCAAGCTGGGCTTGCCTTGCTGCGAGGCCTCGTGGACGCCGTCCATCAACATCATGACCAAGGTGGGCACCAAGGTGCGGGACAGGAAGTAGGACGCGATCATGGCGAACACGACCGACTCGGCCAAAGGCACAAACAGAAAACGCGCCACGCCTGGCAAGAAAAACATGGGTACGAACACAATGCAAATGCACAAGGTCGAGACGAAGGCGGCGGGGCCGATTTCTTCCGCGCCCACTTCGATGGCCGGGATCAAGGGTTTGCCCAAGTGGATGTGCCGCTCGATGTTTTCAATCGTCACGATGGCCTGATCCACCAAGATACCCACCGAGAGCGCCAGGCCCCCCAGGGTCATGAGGTTGAGGGTTTCGCCCAGTGCGAACAAGGCCATGATGGAGGCCAGGATCGACAGCGGTATCGTCAAGGCGATGATCAAGGTGCTGCGCCAATTACCCAGAAACAGGAGCACCATCATGGCTGTCAGCACCGCAGCAATCAGCGCTTCCACGACCACACCTTCAATGGCGGCCAGCACAAACACCGATTGATCGAACAAGGGGGAAACCTTCACGTCCTGGGGCAGGGATTGCACCGCTTTGGGCAACAAGGCCTTGACGTTGGACACAATGTCGAGCGTGGAGGCGCCACCATTTTTGAGGACCGAGATCAACACGCCGCGCACGCCGTCCTGGCGCACCACGTTGGTTTGTGGCTGAAAGCCGTCGCGCACCTGAGCCACGTCTTTGAGGTAAGTGGTGATGCTGTTGGTGGTGCGCACGGGCAAATCATTCAGGCCCGATAACGCCCCGGGTGAGCCGTTCATGCGAACGGTGTACTCGGTTTCGCCCAGCTTCACGGTGCCCGAGGGCAGTATCAAGTTTTGGGTGTTGACCGCATTGACCACATCGGCAGGCGAGAGGCCACGCGCTTGCAGGGCTTCGGTGTCCAGATCGACCGAAATGACCCGAACCTTGCCACCATAGGGAAAGGGCGAGGCGACGCCGGGTACCGTGATCAACTGGGGGCGCAGGCCGTTGACGGCCACATCGAACAAGGCGTTTTCAGCCAGCGTGGGGCTGGACAAAGCCAGCTGCATCACCGGGATGCTGGAGGCGGAATACTTGATCACCAGGGGCGGGGTGATGCCTGGCGGCAATTGGCGTACCTGGGTTTGAACAGAGGCCACCACTTGCGCGATGGCCGTTTGGATGTTCACGCCAGGCTGGAAGAAGACCTTGACCACGGTGACCCCGGCCAGCGAGGTCGACTCGATGTGTTCGATATCACTGACCACGGTGGTCAAGCCGCGCTCGGTCTGCCCGGCGATGCGCTGCCCCATCTCTTGCGCCGGCAGGCCGTTGTAGTTCCAGATGATGCTGATCACTGGAATGTTGATTTCAGGGAAGATGTCCGTCGCCATGTTCTTGAGCACAAAGGGTGTGCCCAGAACAATCAGGATGGCCATCACGATGAACGTGTAGGGTCGCTTGAGCGCCAGCTGAACCATCGACATCGTGAATATGCTCCGTTTTTTGAAATTTGCAGAAGTTTAGGGGATGAAGTGCGTCAGATCAGTGAATCCGGCTCACACGGTCTCAGGGCATACCCTGTGAGGTCACTTGCAGCGAATCCTTTTGCACTCATATCCCCTCTTTACTGTTCCAGTTGGTTGATTTGCGTGTATTGCTCTAAGCGCCACAAGCGCTCGAGCAATTGCGCAGCGCGGGACTCGCCCAAAACCGGGTTTACCAGTTCCCTGAATTTATCGCTCAAGTCACCATCAGACAAAGGCGCCTCGGGGTCGCCATGCCGGGTAGGTTGGAAGAAGTGATGTGTCTCACCGCTGTCCAGCTCTATGCTGACGCGGGCCGCACGTTGTCCGGGAAAGGCGGCATCCAGCTCGGGGTCCACGGTGAGTTCGATGCGCCCCATCAACTCGCGGATGGCCGGGTCGGCCAAGCGCTCGGTTGTAAAGGCTGCCAGCCTTACTGAGCCATACAGCAAAGCCGTGGCCACTACAAAAGGCACGCTGAAGCGCGCCTCGGCTGCAGTGACTGGGTGGAAATTGCCCGCCACATCCAGCGCTGGCCGGTAGGTGGCCAAACGGATGTGCCGAATCGAGCGGACAGGTACGCCCAACTGTTTTTGCAATGCCAAAGCCCCGTCGATCGGCGCAAAGGTGTGGCCGCAGCAGGCGTGGTTCTTGAAAGTCATGCTGTTGATGTGGAACACCTCGCCGAGCGTGCGTGTAGCGGCAGACCAGTCGGGCCCCGAGCCCATGGCCTGGCCTAATCCCGCTTCACCATCGATGACGTCCTGCGACCCCGTGATGCCAGACGCCGCCATTTGAGCGGCCATCAAACCCGCTTGCGCAGCGTGCCCCGCATGCAAAGGTTTGGACATGGAATCCATTCGAAAGGCTTGCTGCAAGCCTGCCGCAAAAGTGGCCCCGGTGCACAGCGCATGGCTGTAGGGCAGGGCTGTGAGTTGCAAGACACTGGCGGCAGCGGCCGCAGCGCCGAAGGTGCCCACGGTGCCGGTGTTGTGCCAGTAACGGTAATGGTCACGGCCCAGCGCCGCGCCAATGCGGGTGGAAATTTCATACCCGGCCACCACGGCCTTGAGGAAAGTCAGCCCCGACGCATTCTGCGCCTGGGCCATCGCCAGCGCCGCTGCAATGGTGGGTGCACCGGGGTGGTAAATGGCTTCGCGGTAAATGTCGTCCACTTCCACCGTGTGGGCGGCGGCGGCGTTGATCAAAGCCGCCGTGCGGGGTGTGGCCGCGCGGCCCATGGCTAAGTGCGAAGGACCTCGGTCCAGATCGTCGGCCATGGCTTGCTCGAGCAAAGTCGCGGGCGCTTCAATTGCACCGGGCAACAAGGCGGCATACCAATCGACCACGGCGCGCTTGGCGTGGTGAATGACTTCAGGGGCCAAGTCCCGGTAGGACAGTTGGGCGCCAAATTCGGCAAAGGTTTGAGCGGCGGTCATGGTGTTGGGGCGGTTGCCGACACCTTAGCGCACGCAAGGCTGCCGGGCTGCCACCTATGCAACAGCCACGGCAGCGCAGTAGGGGCATGATGCAGCGCATGGCTTTGGATGGATAACCTATGGATTTCGCACTCAATGAAGAACACAGCGCTTACGCCGATTCGGTGGCCCGTTTTGCCCAAGATAAGCTCAAGGATGGCGCTCTGGCAAGGGCCCATGACACCCAGTACCCCTGGGAAACAGCTGCGCTGCTGGCCAAGCAGGGTTTGCTGGGTATAGCGTTTGACGAGTCCGATGGCGGTCAAGGCGGAACCCTGATGCATGCGGTGTTGGCCATCCAGCAAGTGGCTTTGGTCTGCCCCAAAAGCGCGGATATTGTGCAGGCTGGTAATTTCGGGCCGGTGCGTACCTTCATCGAATACGCGTCGGCAGAACAAAAGGCTCGCTTCCTGCCTGACATCCTGGCGGGCAAAAAACTGATCTCCCTGGGTATGAGCGAGCCCGACGCCGGCTCCGCCGTGACCGAACTTCAAACCAGCGCCCGCTTGGACGGTGACCACTATGTGATTCAGGGCAGCAAGGTGTTTTCCACGCACAGCCCGGATGCCGAATTGTTTTTGATCTATGTGCGCTTCGGCCCCGGAGTGGGAGGCATCGGTTCGGTGTTGATTGAGAAAGGTACGCCGGGCTTTCAAGTGGGCGAACCGTCCAATTTCATGAACGGTGAGCGCTGGTCACCTTTGTATTTTGACGATTGCCGCATCCCAATGGCCAATGTCTTGCTGGGGCCAGGGGGTTTCAAAAAACAAATTTCAGGGTTCAATGTGGAGCGACTGGGCAATGCTTCGCGTGCATTGGCTTTGGGCCGGCATGCCTTTAATTTAGCGCGCGAACACGCCATGGTGCGCAAGCAGTTTGGCCGCGAACTGTGCGAGTTTCAGGGGCTGCAGTGGAAGTTTGCCGACATGTACATGAAGCTCGAGCAAGCGCAGATGCTGCTCTACCGTGCAGCACTTGAAGGCGAACATGGCCTGCCTTCGGCACAAAGCACGGCCATGGCCAAGTTGGCTTGCAACACCGCGGGCTTTGAAGTTGCGAACGAAGCCCTGCAGATCATGGGCGGCACGGGCTTCAGCCAAGAGTGTTTGGTCGAATACTGTGTGCGTCGAACCCGAGGCTGGATGATCGCAGGGGGCTCCATCGAGATTTTGAAAAACCGCATTGCCGAAGGCATCTTCGAGCGCACGTTTTCTCAGCGTGTAACTGCTGCCTGACCCTGCAAACACAAGCAGGCTGCTCCAGCGCTAAGTCTTAGGCGCCAGGATCGCCATGGTGATGCGCGAGACGCAGGTTAAATCACCCGCATCGTTGTGCATGTCGATTTGCCACACATGGGTGGTGCGGCCGCGGTGCACCGGCCGGGCGATGCCGGTGACCCATCCTTCGCTCGTGGCTTTGATGTGATTGGCATTGATGTCCAAACCCACCGCGCGGTGTTCGGGCGGCGAAGAATAGGCGGCGCCACAGGAACCCAGTGTTTCAGCCAGCACCACCGACACGCCACCGTGCAAGATCCCATAGGGCTGGCGGGTGCGGTGATCGATCGGAACACGGCCACGGATGAAATCATCGCCGACCTCTAAAAATTCCATTCCCAAAGTGCCGGGCGCGGTTTGGTGGTGATTGCGGCTGAGGATCTCGATGGAGATGGGTTTTTGCCAGATGGCGGCCATGTGAATGCTTTCTGGGAGCTGGGTTGAAGGGATTTAGTTGTCTGGATTAACAGGCAAATTCAAATGCTGGTCAGTCCACCGCGTGACAGCTCGCGCCACTGTGTGAGACCCATGTGCACCGCGCAGGGTCTTCCCAGGCCTAGAATCAAAGCTTCAATCGATACATGACTTGGCAAACATGAAACTCCCGAACAGTCTGCGAGCGCTGGCGCATCGCAACTTTCGTTTGTTTCTGATCGGGCAGGGCACCTCCCAAATAGGCAATTGGGTGCAACTGGTGGCCACCAGTTGGCTGGTGTTCAGTCTTTCGGGGTCACCGTGGATGCTGGGTCTGTCGGCCTTTTGCCTGCAAATTCCGCTGTTGGTGATCACACCTTTTGCGGGTGTGTTGATCGATCGGCTCGATGTTCGCCGTGTACTGTATGCCACCAACACACTTGCCATGGTGCAGTCCCTGGTCATGCTGAGTTTGATCGCCACCGGACAGATTCAAGCTTGGCATGTCGTGTTGGGTAATCTGGTGCTCGGCATTGGCAATGCCTTTGATGCACCTTCGCGTCAAGCCTTGATCGCCAAGCTTTTGCCGGACCGGCAAGAATTGACCAACGCCATCGCTTTGAACGCCACCGTGATGAACGGCGCCCGCTTTATAGGACCCATGCTGGGCGGGTTCATCACGGCCAGCTTTGGAGAAATCTGGAGTTTCGTCACGAACTGCCTCATGCGCTTTGCCGTGTTAGTTGCCTTGCAAATGACACGCATCAGCTTGCATGAGCGCAAGCCATCGAGTGCGGGTTTGCTGAGCCAATTGAGAGCCGGTCTGAACTACGCTTATGGATTTTTCCCAAGCCGCTGCGCCTTGTTGTTGCTGGCCATCAGCAGTTTTTGCCTGCAATCGTCGAGCTCCTTGATGCCTTGGTTTGCCAGTGCACGTTTTCATGGCGATTCCCACACACTGGGACTGCTCTATAGTGCCTCGGGCTTTGGTGCGGTTTGCGGCATGCTGTACTTGGCTTCGCGCTCGACAATCCGCGGTTTATTCAAAGTCATGGGTTGGAGTGCGGGCGGGGCCAGCGTGGCATTGATTTTGTTTGCTTGGACGCCTGTGCTGGAACTGGCGCTGCCGCTGTTGTTCATCTCGGGCCTGGGGATGATGCTGACCGCCGCGTCCACCAACACCGTGCTGCAAAGCATCGTGCCTGACGAACTGCGCGGCCGCATCGCGGCGCTGTACGTCATGTCGTTTTTGGGGATGTCTCCGCTGGGGTCGTTGTTCGCAGGCTGGGTGGCCCATGAACTGGGCAGTCAGGAAGCCTTGGCTTTGTGCGCGGGCATTGGCCTTTGCGCCAGTTTGGTGTTTGCCTACCACTTTGCCGGCATTCGGCAGCAGCTGGTGCCGCTGTACAAAACCTTGAATATTCCCAGGCAAGACCAGTGAAGCTATTAAGGCATCAGGGCAAACGGAACTTGGCGGCCACCGCATCGGCGCCTGCGATCAACAAATGCAAATCGGTGCCTACACCCACGACGGTAGCACCCCCATCGAAATAATGCTCTGCCTTGCCGTCAGCGGCTAAAACCCCAGAGGCCTTGCCTGCGGCACGCGCGGTTTCGAAAGCTTTTGCAATCGCGGCTTGAACTTCTGGGTGGTTCGAATTACCCCTATGCCCCAGACTGGCGGCGAGATCTGAGGGGCCAATGAACACAGCGTCTACGCCGGGCACCCGGCAAATGGCGTCCAGGTCGTCCAATGCTTCTTGAGATTCGATTTGCAAAATGAAACCGATCTCATCATTGGCACGGGGCATGTAATCTTTATAGCGAGTGTAGTTGCCAGCACGGGTGCTGCCGGCCACGCCGCGCAAGCCCTCGGGTGCAAAGCGAGTGAAGGCCACGGCATCACGGGCCTCGGCGGCATTGCGAATGTTGGGCACCATGATGTTGGGCGCGCCTGCATCGAGCACGCGCTTGATCCAACCCATGTCCAACAAAGGCACGCGCACCACCGCAGCGGTCTTGGTCCCGCGTACTGCCAAGAGTTGCTGGCCCACGTCGTACAAATCGGTGGGACTGTGCTCCATGTCGAACAAGAGCCAGTCAAAGCCGGCATCGGCCAGGACTTCAGCGATCTGCTGGTGCGCAAAGGTGACCCACAAGCCGACTTGACGGCGCTGGGCGATCATGGCTTGCTTGAAGGTGTTGGTGGGCAATGTGTTCATGGTATT
>CANGKR010000057.1 GCA_947454355.1 Comamonadaceae bacterium | reverse complement strand
GTTTGCCGCGCAAACGGAGAGCAACTTCGCTGGCTACTCGTCCGAGGACCTTGTCGGTCGCGTCAATCACAAACCACTCGTGCACGACCTCAGCGGGTTTTGCGCTGAAAGTTGTAGTCATGAGTTTTCTCTTAAAGAAAGGTTTGTCAGGCCCTTTTCCACGGTCGGCGTTCCTCTTTTGGGAACCTCTTAGGTGGTCATTGCAAGAAAAGCCGAAGCTCACCCTGCCTTCGCCGCGGGGCCAATTAAACGCTGCGAAGCCCTCCATTATACGAAAAATCAAGGGTGGGGGTGGAATTTGGTTACCATCAAGCCATGTTCAGTTACCGCCACGCCTTTCATGCCGGCAACCATGCGGATGTGCTCAAGCACTTGACCCTGGTTGCCACGCTCAAACACTTGATGCACAAAGAGCCTGGCATCACCTTGATCGACACCCACGCTGGCGCCGGTTTGTACCGCCTCGATGGCGACTATGCCGAGACCGGTGCCGAGGCGCAGTACGGCATTTTGAAGCTGCTGCAACAACTCGAAAACCACCCCACCATCCCTGAAGCCCTGCAGGACTACTTGGATGTCATTGCCCATTTCAACCCGAACGGGCAAGCCAAAATTTACCCGGGCTCGCCTTTCATTACGCACCACTTGATGCGCCACGCCTCGCGTGACCGGCTCAAATTGTTCGAAATGCACCCCACCGACGCCAAAACCCTGGCCTCTAATGTGGCTCAGCTGGATGCCGGCCGCGCCATCATGATCGCGCGGGAAGACGGTTTTGAATCTTTGAAAAAGCTCTTGCCCCCACCGCCATCGTCAAGCGGCTCTCGGCGGGCGATGGTCTTGATCGACCCCAGCTACGAAATCAAGTCCGATTACGCCAAAGTCACCAGCACCATCCAGGACTGCCTGAAACGCTTTGCCACGGGCACATATGTGGTTTGGTACCCGATCATTGCCCGGGTGGAAGCCCACGATGTACCTAAACGGCTCAAGACTCTGGCCAACCAAGCGCAAAAGCCCTGGTTGCATGCCACCTTGTCGATTGGCCGCCACGAAGACGGCACGACAGCCGGCTTGGCCGCCAGCGGGATGATGATCATCAACCCGCCTTTCAGTCTGAAAGGCCCCTTGCGTGAAGCCTTGGATGTGGTCGGCCCCCTGCTGGCGCGCGGCACAGGCCACAGCTTCAGCCTAGAGCACTCCTGAGCCTGCATCGGGAAATTCCCTAGAACCTGAAAGCCAATTAACCGACCGATCGGTCGGTTAATTGGTATACTGCGACCAGCGCCCCATCTTGCAGGCGCAGGAGAGTCGCTTGTATACGCAATCTTTCAATGTTCCGGACAGCACCGATGGCAGCACTTTGAAAGTGGTGCCCCCTGCTGCGAGCGCGCACGAAGAAGCGCTGCAAACCCAATTTGATGCGCGAATCGATGCCGACGGCAAAATCGAACCACGCGAATGGATGCCCGAGGCTTACCGCAAAACCCTGGTGCGCCAGATCAGCCAGCACGCTCACAGCGAAATCGTCGGCATGTTGCCTGAAGGCAACTGGATCAGCCGCGCCCCCAGCTTGAAGCGCAAAGCGATTTTGATTGCCAAAGTGCAAGACGAAGGTGGCCACGGCTTGTACCTTTACAGCGCCGCTGAAACCCTGGGCACCAGCCGCGACCAAATGCTGGACGCCCTGCACACGGGCAAAGCCAAATACAGCTCCATCTTCAACTACCCCACGCTCAACTGGGCGGATGTGGGCGTGATCGGCTGGCTCGTAGATGGCGCGGCCATCATGAACCAGATCCCGCTGTGTCGCTGCTCGTATGGCCCTTATGCCCGCGCCATGATCCGGGTGTGCAAAGAAGAATCATTTCACCAACGCCAAGGTTACGAAGCGCTGTTGGTCATGATGCAAGGCACCACAGAACAAAAAGCCATGGTGCAAGACGCGGTGAACCGCTGGTGGTGGAAGTGCCTGGCCATGTTCGGACCGCCCGATGCCGACAGCCCGAACAGTGTGCAGGGCATGCGTTGGGGCATCAAGCGCATCAGCAATGACGATTTGCGCCAAAAGTTTGTCGACGCCACCGTGCCTCAAGCCAAGGTGCTGGGCGTGACTTTGCCCGACCCCGACTTGAAGTGGAACGAAGAGCGCCAAGCCCACGACTACGGCCAGATCGACTGGGACGAGTTCTGGGCGACCGTCAATGGCAACGGCCCTTGCAATAAAGAGCGTCTGGGCACACGCGTCAAAGCCTGGAACGACGGTGCCTGGGTGCGCGATGCCGCCTTGGCCCACGCCCATAAACAACAAGCCCGCCAGATGAAGGAGGCCGCATGAGTACCGCACCCCACGCCAAAGCCTTGCATGAATGGCCCCTTTGGGAAATCTTTGTGCGCAGCAAACAAGGGCTGGAGCACAAACACTGCGGCAGCCTGCATGCCTCAGATGCGCAGCATGCGCTGCAAATGGCGCGGGATGTCTACACCCGCAGGCAAGAAGGCGTGAGCATCTGGGTGCTGCCCTCGAATGCCATCACCGCCAGCGAGCCCAACGACAAACCCGAATTTTTTGAGCCCTCGGGCGACAAAATTTACCGCCACCCCACTTTTTACGAAATCCCCGACGAAGTGGGTCACATGTGATGAGCACAGCGTATGTATTGCACCTGGCCGACAACGCCTTGATCCTGGGACAGCGCAACGCCGAATGGTGTGGCCACGGCCCGATTCTGGAAGAAGACATTGCGCTGGCCAACAACAGTTTGGACTTGATCGGTCAGGCCAGGCTGCTCTACCAACATGCCGCCGAGTTGCAAGGCCAAGGCGCCACCGAAGACACGTTGGCCTACTTCCGCGATGTGCCGGATTTTTTGAACTACACCCTGTTGGAATTGCCGCACAGCCACGCCCTGCTGCCGACCGCCTCGGGTGACCGCGACTTTGCCACCACCATCGTGCGCAATTTTTTGTACAGCGCCCTGATGGTCTTGCTCTGGGACCGATTGCAAACCTCCAGCGACAGCCAATTGGCAGCCATTGCGGCCAAGTCCCTCAAAGAAGTGCGCTACCACCTGCGCCATGCCCGCGATTGGTTGGTGCGCATGGGTGACGGCACAGACGAATCGCATCAGCGTGCGCAAGCCGCGCTGAATCACTTGTTTGCCTACACCCAGGAATTCTGGACCGCCAGCCCTCACGAAACCGCCGCCCTGCACATTGGCATGGGCGTAGATGTGGCGGCCCTGCAAACCGACTGGAACACGATCGTCGATGAAGCCCTGCAAGCCGCCACATTGAAGCGACCTGCCGCAGGTGGGTTTGTTTCCACAGGCAAGCACGCGGTGCATTCTGAGCACCTGGGCTTTGTGCTGGCAGAAATGCAAAGCCTGGCCCGCGCACATCCCAAAGCAGTCTGGTAAAGCATAGGCATGCAGCTGTCTGATCACCCCGCACATATCGCACAGGTCTGGGCGGCGCTGGAGCCATTGACGGACCCTGAGATCCCGGTTGTCACTTTGCGAGAACTGGGCATCTTGCGCGATGTCCGCGAAACCACCGATGGCCTGCAGGTGGTCATCACCCCCACCTACAGCGGTTGTCCAGCCATGGGCCAAATCGAAGACGATGTCAATGCGGCCTTGCTCGCGCATGGGCTCAAGGCAAAGGTCATCACCCAGTTGTTCCCCGTTTGGACCACCGACTGGATGCTGCCCGAAGCCAAAGACAAATTGCGCGCCTACGGCATCGCGCCGCCTCATGCCTGTGAGGCGCCTGCCTCCACGGTGCAATTTGCGGCCCGCCCACCTCGAGAGGTGACTGTGCCTTGTCCTCAATGCCAATCCGACAACACCACTGAAACGTCTCACTTTGGCTCCACCGCCTGCAAAGCCATGTACAAGTGCCTGGATTGCCTGGAGCCCTTTGACTACTTCAAACCTTATTGAGGCGTCCGTACTCGCCACTGACTCACGCGGCTTGCCCACGCTCTTACACACTCCATTGCCCATGTCTGTCCTTCGATTCCACGACCTTCGCGTTGCACGCATCACCCCCGAAGCCGCGGGTGCGGTCTGCATCGCTTTGCAGATCCCTGCCGAACTGAAGGCCACGTTCGCATTTGAACCCGGGCAGTACCTGACCCTGCGCGCCCGCATTGACGGTGCCGATGTGCGCCGCAGTTACTCGATCAGCTGCGCCCGCAGCCACTTGAGCCAACACGGCGAGTTGGAAATCGGCATCCGTCCGGTGCAGGGCGGCGTGTTTTCGAATTGGGCGACCAGCCAACTGCAGGTGGGCGATACATTGCAAGTCATGCCGCCACAAGGTCGCTTTGTGTCGCAACGCCCGCGTGCGCTTCACCGCGTGGGCTTTGCCGCGGGGTCGGGCATCACCCCGATTTTGTCGATCATGGCCACTTCGTTGGCAGAACAAACCGAATCCAAGTTCACCTTGGTGTACGGGAACCGCCGCATGAACAGCGTCATGTTCAACGAAGCCCTACAAGACCTCAAAGACCAATACCCCAACCGCTTGACCTTGATCCACGTGTTGTCACGCCAGGCGCAAGAAGCGCCCTTGCTTGAAGGTCGAATTGATGAAGCCAAGGTCCGCGACCTCGTGCAAGCCGTTTTGCCTGCAGCGAGCATGGACGAGGTCTTCATTTGTGGGCCCGAAACCATGATCGAGGCCACCGAAAAAAGCTTGCTGGCGCTGGGCGTGCCGGCCAAGCGTGTGCACAGCGAGCGCTTCACCTCGCCCACGTTGGAGGCTTTGCCCGCTGGTGAGCGTCGGCAAGCCGTGCTGGGCACCTCTGGACAAACCGAAGGCGAAGTGGCGTTGACGGTTGTGCTCGATGGCAAGTCACATGAATTGCGCATGCGCTCTGACGAACATGTGCTGGACGTGGCACTGTCTTCAGGTCTGGACTTGCCTTACTCCTGCAAAGGCGGCGTGTGCTGCACCTGCCGTGCCAAAGTCATGCAAGGCACGGTGGTGATGGACAAAAATTTCACGTTGGAGCCCTGGGAAGAATCGCAAGGCTTTGTGCTCAGCTGCCAAGCCCGCCCCACGACGGACCGGCTGGTGGTGAGTTACGACGAACGCTGAGGCTTCAGCGTCGCTGGACTTCGACGGGCTGCTTGCCCGTCTTGACGATGCCCAGCATCACAGCGGCGCGGTAGCTCAAATCGATGATGCGGTCTTTCGCAAAAGGCCCCCGGTCATTGATCTTGACGTCCACCGTTTTGCCGTTGATCGGGTTGCGCACCTGCACCACCGTGCCTAAGGGCAGGGTTTTGTGTGCGGCGGTCAACTCGTTCATGTCAAAGCGCTCGCCGCTCGCTGTGCGTCGACCGTGAAAAGCGCGGCCGTACCAAGATGCCACACCGGCCTCCACGGCTTGACCGGTTTGCATCGCCACATCGCGTGTGATCTGAACGGCTTGGCTCACCAATTCTTGGACTTCAATCAATTCCACCGTTTCGGTGGGCGCATCGACCTCGGCGGCGCTGGCCAAGTTGGCCGCGCACAGCAAGGCGCATGCGCACCAGCGCATCAGTGAGGAAATGAATGTGATTGGTTTCATGCGAACTCCCGGGGGGCAGATCATAGCCGATGGGCTATTTCCAGGGTCGCCGCGCTTTGGTTCATGCTGTAAAAGTGCAAAGCGGGCACGCCCGCATTGCACAACTGCTCGCACAAATCGGTCACCACATCCAAGCCAAAGGCCTTGATGGACGCTGTGTCGTCGCCGAAACTCTGCAGTCGCAGGCGAATCCAACGGGGGATCTCGGCACCACAGGCGTCCGAAAATCGCATCAATTGGGTCGAACTGGTGATCGGCATGATGCCCGGCACGATGGGCACATCCACGCCCAATTTGTAAACATCGTCCACAAACCGAAAGTAAGCATCTGCGTTGTAAAAATACTGGGTGATGGCCGAATCGGCACCCGCGCGGACCTTGGTCACAAAGGCCTGCAAATCTGCTTGCGCCGATTTGGCTTGAGGGTGGATCTCGGGGTACGCCGCCACTTCGATGTGGAAATCGCTTCCCGTTTCCGCGCGAATGAATGCGACCAGATCACTGGCGTAATGGAATTCGCCTCCCGCGCCATAACCGCTGGGCAAATCGCCCCGCAAGGCCACCAAGCGTTTGACACCCATGGCCTTGAGCGTGGCCAGCTCTTCACGCACAGACGCCTTGGTCGCACCGATGCACGAAAAATGAGAAGCCGCAGACACGCCTTCGGACAGGATATCTTTGACCGTGGCAAAAGTGCCCTCTTGGGTCGAGCCACCCGCACCGTAGGTGACCGAACAAAATTCAGGTTGCAGCGCATACAGCTGCGCACGCACAGCTCGCAATTTCTCAACCCCTTCAGGGGTTTTGGGCGGGAAAAATTCCAGACTCAGGGGCACCTTCACAGACACAGCCTTCCCTTTCAATTCAATAGTCATCCAACGCGTCTTGCACGGCTTTTTCAGCCGCAGCCTTGAGGGCTTGGCGTTGTTGCTCACGTTGAGCGAGCACCTTTTGCGGCTCAGCCCAAGCGGCGTGCACAAAAAACTCCCGGTTACCGTCGCCGCCTTCGATCACGCTGTCCTGCCATGCGTGGACCTTCAAGCCCAGTCCCGCCAAGCAAGTGCGAAGGCGCTCTTCGACAAATCCGTACAGAGCCGGATCGCGCACGATGCCGTGCTTGCCAACCTGGCCTGGCTGCAATTCGAATTGCGGCTTGACCAACATCAGCAATTGACCCTCGGGTTTGAGGAAATGCACCACACCCGGCAAGACCAGAGTCAGGGAGATGAAAGACACATCCCCCACCAACAGATCAAACCCTTCAGTGCCTTGTGGGATGCGTTCATCGTCCAACAGCAATTCGCGGGCGTTCAGGCCCTCGATACAGGTCACCCGTTCGTCAGCACGTATGCGCTCATTGACTTGGGCGTGGCCTACATCGATGCCGACCACCTCTGCGGCATCTTGCTGAAGCAGGCAATCGGTGAACCCACCTGTGCTTTGCCCGACATCCAAGCAGCGCCAGCCGGTAACCTTCAAGCCCGACTGGCGCAATGCGCCTTCGAGCTTGAGGCCACCCCGAGACACGTAACGTGACTCGGCATCGTCTTGCAAGACCAACTCTGCGCCTTCGGGCACCTCGTCGCGGTTTTTGTTCACGCTGCGCCAGTCGCCAGGCAACTGGCGCCAGGTGACGCCTGCGGCAATCAGCCGCTGCGCTTGAGAACGCGAGCCCGCCAGGCCCCGCTCGACGAGCAGTTGGTCAATGCGCATCAATAACGATAGGTGTTGGCCTTGTAGGGGCCATTTTTGGACACGCCGATATAGGCCGCTTGCTCGTCGCTCAACTCGGTCAGCATGGCGCCAACTTTCTTGAGGTGCAGGCGAGCGACTTTTTCGTCCAGGTGCTTGGGCAACACATAAACCTTGCCGGACTCGTATTCACCCTGCTTGGTGAACAACTCGATCTGGGCGATGGTCTGGTTGGCGAACGAAGAGGACATCACAAAGCTGGGGTGGCCCGTCGCGCAACCCAAGTTCACCAAGCGGCCTTTGGCCAACAAGGTGATCTTCTTGCCATCAGGGAAGATGACGTGGTCGACTTGCGGCTTGATCTCGTCCCACTGCAGCTTTTCCAGCGAAGCCACGTCGATCTCGTTGTCGAAGTGACCGATGTTGCAAACAATGGCTTCGTCCTTCATGGCGGCCATGTGCTCGTAGCGGATCACGTTCTTGTTGCCAGTGGCGGACACGAAGATGTCGCACTTGTCAGCGGCGTATTCCATGGTGACCACTTTGTAGCCTTCCATCGCAGCTTGCAGGGCGTTGATCGGGTCGATCTCGGTCACCCAAACTTGGGCGCTCAAAGCGCGCAAGGCTTGGGCTGAGCCTTTGCCAACGTCGCCGTAACCTGCTACGCAAGCGACTTTGCCGGCGATCATCACGTCGGTGGCGCGTTTGATGGAATCGACCAAAGATTCGCGGCAGCCGTACAGGTTGTCGAACTTGCTCTTGGTCACCGAATCGTTCACGTTGATGGCGCGGAACATCAGGCTGCCCTTGGCGGCCATTTCGTTCAAGCGCAACACGCCGGTGGTGGTCTCTTCGGTCACGCCGATGATCTGAGCGCCCTTGCGGCTGTACCAGGTCGGGTCCACAGCCAGCTTGGCCTTGATGGCATTGAACAGGCAAGTCTCTTCTTCGCTGGTGGGGTTGGCGATCAACGACGCATCGGTCTCAGCGCGCTTGCCTAGGTGCATCAGCAACGTGGCGTCGCCGCCATCGTCCAAGATCATGTTGGGGCCTTCGCCGGGCGTGCCAGCCGCACCGAAGTCAAAGATGCGGTGGGTGTAGTCCCAGTAATCGGCCAATGTTTCGCCCTTGATGGCGAACACGGGCGTGCCGACAGCAGCGATGGCCGCTGCAGCGTGGTCTTGTGTCGAGAAGATGTTGCATGAGGCCCAGCGCACGTCAGCGCCCAAAGCTTGCAGGGTCTCGATCAACACGGCCGTCTGGATCGTCATGTGCAAAGAGCCTGTAATGCGTGCGCCTTTGAGCGGCTGCGCCTTGGCGAATTCTTCGCGGATGGCCATCAGGCCGGGCATTTCGGTCTCGGCGATTTTGATTTCTTTGCGGCCCCAATCGGCCAGGCCGATATCGGCAATGACGCAATCGGCGTTCACGGAATTGTTCAAACGTGCATTCATGGTTTTCGCTCCAAAGCAATTAAGGATGAACCACACGCGAGGGATGAAGGGGATACAGGCTCACCGCACGTCGTGTGGATGAGCGTCGTTGCTGATGTCGGTTCCGAGCCTCACGCCCTGATGCCCGCCAGATGGCGGTAGGGCGCTGCAACGCTCCTCGGAATGTGGCAAATTATACTTGAGCACGTTGAAGGCGATTACACCAGCCTCACAAGGCCTTGACATTGGCCTTGCTCACCCCTTCGGAGTTCCATTGACCTACGCCCTCGAAACCCGGCGCCGCCGGACGTTTGCCATCATTTCCCACCCTGACGCGGGTAAAACCACGCTCACGGAAAAGCTCTTGCTGTTCTCGGGCGCAATCCAGATCGCCGGGTCGGTCAAAGCCCGAAAGGCTTCGCGCCATGCCACTTCGGACTGGATGGAAATCGAAAAGCAGCGTGGCATTTCGGTGGCCAGCTCGGTCATGCAAATGCTGTACCGCGACCACGTGATCAACCTGCTGGACACCCCCGGCCACAAAGACTTCAGTGAAGACACCTACCGCGTGCTCACCGCCGTGGACTCCGCGCTCATGGTCATTGACGCAGCCAACGGTGTGGAAGCGCAAACCCGGCGATTGATTGAAGTGTGCCGTCAGCGGGACACGCCCATCATCACCTTTGTGAACAAGATGGACCGCGAGGTGCGCGACCCGCTCGACATCCTGGACGAAGTCGAGCGCGAACTCGGCATGCCTTGCGTGCCCATGACATGGCCTGTGGGCCAGGGCAAGAGTTTTGGCGGCATCATCAATCTGCGCACGCAGGCCATGACGGTGTTTGATTCAGGCAGTGAACGCCTGCCGCAAGACTTTGAAACCCACCCCTTGAGTGAGCAAGCCCTGCTGGCCGAGCGCTTTGGTACAGAATGGCTGGCCGCCATGGACAGCATGGAACTGGCCACAGGAGCTTCGCCAGCCTTCGATCCCGAGGCTTTTTTGGCAGGCAAGCAAACGCCCGTGTTTTTTGGTTCGGGCGTGAACAACTTCGGGGTGATGGAAGTGCTGGACGCATTGGTCGATCTGGCCCCCAGCCCCCGCCCCCGCACCAGCTCGGTGTTGGTCAACAAACAAGCCGTGGTCAAGGACATTCAGCCCGAAGACAGCGCCTTTTCGGGGGTGGTGTTCAAGGTGCAAGCCAACATGGACGCCAACCACCGCGACCGCATCGCGTTTGTGCGCATGGCTTCGGGCAAATACACACCGGGCATGAAGCTCAAGGTGCAGCGCACCGCCAAAGAGTTGCGCCCCACCAGCGTGGTGACATTTTTGAGTCAACGCCGCGAAGCCGTGGACGAAGCCTACGCGGGCGACATCATTGGATTTACCACCCATGGCGGCGTGCAGTTGGGCGACACCATCACCGATGGCGCCAACCTCTTGTTCACTGGTCTGCCCTTTTTTGCGCCCGAACTCTTCATGACGGTGATTTTGAAGAACCCGCTGCGCACCAAACAATTGCAGCAAGGCCTGGACCAGCTCGGCGAAGAAGGCGCGATCCAGGTCTTCAAACCCGAAGTGGGCGGCCCCATGCTCCTGGGTGCGGTGGGTCAATTGCAGTTTGAAGTGGTGCAACACCGCCTGAAAGCCGAATACGACTGCGATGTGCGCTTGGAAGGTTGCCAGTACACCGGCGCTCGCTGGATCACCGCCGACTCAGCCGCTGAACTGCGCGAATTCACCAACGCCTACCCCCAACGCCTGGCCTTGGATGCGGCCAATACCTTGGCTTATTTGTGCACCAGCCCATATGACGTGCGGTTGGCACAAGAGCGCTTTCCCAAAATCCACTTCCATCCGCTGCGTGAGCATGCGGGCTTGGCTTTGGGGTCAGCGGGCTAATCCTCATGCGCCCGTTGGCCCAATGGGAACCGCGTCAAATCATCGGCGTCTTCACCGACATCGATGACACGCTGACCACCGACGGCGCCATCACCCCCGACGCGCGGCAGGCCCTGGCCAACCTCAAAGCCACAGGGCTGCTCGTTGTGCCCATCACCGGGCGGCCTGTGGGCTGGAGCCAGCCCTTTGCCCAAAGCTGGCCTGTGGACGCCATCGTCGCCGAAAACGGCGCTGTGGGACTCGTTCATGAAACCGGCCAACCGCTGCGCAAGCTCTACCAGCAAGACGCGACCACACGCAGCGCCAACTTCGTGCGCATGCAAGAGGTACTGACGCAAATCGAGCAAAGCATCCCTGGCGCTCTGCGTTCGCAAGACAGCACAGGCCGCGAGACCGACATCGCCATCGACCACAGCGAATTCACGCACCTGCCCCAAGCCGCCATCGAACAAGTGGTGCGCACCATGCAGGCCGCGGGCATGACCGCCACGGTCAGCAGCATCCACATCAACGGTTGGTTCGGCGAGCACAGCAAACTCTCAGGCGCCCGCTGGATCGTGCAGCAACTATGGGGGCGCGACTTGAGCGCCGAAATGGACCGCTGGGTCTACGTGGGCGACTCCACCAACGACCAGATCATGTTCGAGCACTTTGCGCACAGCGTGGGCGTGGCCAACATCCAGCGCTTTTCCACGCAACTTACCCATCCGCCGCGCTACGTCACGCCCAGCGAGCGAGGGGCGGGGTTTGCTGAAGTTGCGAAATGTATCTTGAACAAAACATGAAATCCGCTCAAGGTGTGCCAGCAATGACAAAAAAAGCGACTTGCTGGTCCCGTTGCAAATATCGCGTCAACTCGAGGTTTTGAAAACCATGCGCCTGCAATAACTCACGGTACTTCATCTCATCGCTCGAACCCCAAAAAGCGATCCGCACTGAGTGTTTTTGTTGCCAATGTCTCTGCAGAGTACCTGCAGACACATCAAGCTCGTATGGCTTGGTGTTTGCTGTCAGGAACGCAAATGGCATAAAGAAACCCCATTCAGGAAACAAGTAAACCGAATTGACTGGGGATGCCAACGCATCATCAACCAAGCGAGACTGGGCATTTGACATTTTCCCTATGCCTCCCGTAGCCTCCAGGCGATCAAAGAAAATGCTTTGCTGATGAATATTCACAAAACCCACAAGCAAAAGCAGTACAACAATAAATTTCTTCAACTTGCCCACATACCATCGCGAAAATCCAAGCACAGTACACAAGTAACACAATGGAATAAGAATAGAAAAATGATGGATCCAGATGCGACTGCCAAAGGCCAAGGAGACAAGCATGAAGGCAACAGGGAACCATACCAACTGATGCGGCAAGATGAATGCACCACTGATTTTTGACTTTCCCGAAGTGAACATTTGAAGCCGAATTTGGCCACTATCTGGTTTGAATAAAACGAGAAGTGTGCCAGCAGCCAACCCATAGGCTTTTAACTCAGAAAATCTTGATCCCAAAGATGCTCCAAAAATCATCAGTTCATTGCCCGTATTCTGTAATGCATAAGAAGCGTTTCGAATAACATTCATCACACTTTCCACGAAAGAGAGCTTGGAAGAAAGCGGCGCGAGGCCAGCAAGGCTTTGATGCAACCATTCAAGTGCTTGTGAAGGACCACCCAGGGCAATGATGAGAGACAAATAACCCAAAACGTAGGGTGTCATTCCGAGACAAAATCCCAACATCCAATGAATCAAGGGCCGCCATCGTTGGGTATTGCGCCAGACAAGCACTAACCAGACCGGCAAGAAAAACAGAAAAACGAAATAGCTGTAAACAGCCAGCCCATACAAAGCGCCACTGACCCACGCTCGCCGATCAAAGCCTTCTCCCTCATGGTTAGCCGCGACATGAAAGGAACACAGCAACCAAAAAACACCAGATAAAACAATGTAGAACTGCGTCCTGAAAGATGCAAGGAAAGCAACATCTATAGCCAGCAGTGCAGCAGCCGCAAATGCAAGTGAGCGCGATGAGATCATGCGCAACGCCAGCAAATAGGTCATGGCCACAATGCCAGCGCCAAATAATGCCTGAGCAATTCGCAATGCAGGCAGATTGAACCCGAGCAATCCTACAATCGGCAGACTTACATAGTAATTTTGGACACCATGGTAAAGGCTGCCCAGCAAGGGGACCCATGCTGTTGGCATCGCGTTTACTGGATTTTGGATTTCGGGATGTAAAGTTCGCGCCGAAAGATAGTCTGGGTTCACAGCGTCCATGTAAAGACCGGGCAAGTCTACCGAGTGCAAAGCACCTAACCAAAAAAGCAACTGCAACGCACAAATGCTCAACCACAACATCTCTCGCTGAGTGAATTTTCCATAGACCCAAGTATGAGACTTAGCTCCAAAAACCCATTTTTTGGCCAAAGAATAATTTGCAAGCAGGCCAACCAAGGATCCTGCGGCAACACCCAAAGCAGGAGACCAAATGTGACTGGTGTTCATGCGGATGATCGCCGTGTAAGTCATCAAGTTAAGCAGCCCACCGAATGACATGGCCAACAAATAACTAAAGCCTTCACGAATCCAGTTATTCTCTGCAGGCACGTCAAAAGTCAAGCGCCGATTCAACTGCCAAGTCACGAAAACTGCAGCGAGAAAAGAAAATAATCGGGCGGCAAATGGACCCAACCCCGTTGCCAGCAAGCCATACAAGATGCAGGTGTCAACGCTGAAGCCAGCGGTGCCGACAATAGAAAACCGAAGTAAACGGCTTGAAATCATGCTTATATATGCGCGTCAAATGATGGAACGCTCAAGTAAGCGAGTCGTTTAGCCTCCAGACGTCCTCTCGTAACAGTCTCGAGAATCAAACCACAAGCCAAAGACAAGAAAGACAGAATAACCAATCCGGAGCACAAAATCGCTGTCGGAAGTCTTGGAACCAACCCAGTCTGCAAGTAAGTCTCAACTAATGGGTACCATGACATAGACATCCGCTTCCACATCTGCAAACATCCTACGAACTACATTACCTTTGCCTTGCAAGGGGACTGAAAAAACACGAGCACCAGCAGCGCCAGCGATCTCCATCGTTCTGTCTGTGGAATTGTTGTCAAAAACGTAGCACTCGATGCTAGGCAACGCTTTTTTAAAGTCTGCAATTACCTGCGCAATCGTTTGAGCCTCGTTGTAGCAGGGAACAAGCAAAGCAATACGATGGTGTTGAAAAGGGAGCTTCATGGTCGTCGATTTCATATATATAAATTATATGAGCCATGATCTTGGCACCCAACAACAATTGGCGATCACGCAGTGTGCGACAAGATACCATTAAAAAATTATAGAAGTTATCCCTCATGAAAAGCCTTTTTGCTCTTTTACTCTTAAGCTACATATCGATCAGTCTGACTGCGTGCAGTGACGGCGCGAAAGATGCATTACCGGCTGAAAATGCTGTGGATGTACGAATCCTGAATTGGGGACCGAAAGAAACTAAAGTCCACACTGGTTTTTCCGTTCAATCGAACGGAAATTCTGCGCTCTGGTTTGAGCAGCGCGGGATACCTCATGCTGGCGCGGCTGAAGTTTGGCTAGACAAAACAGTTCTGCTTGGGGCGGTCATCACCCCCAACGTGGGCGGCAGCGCAGAAGTGCCCCCCGCCTTGATCGCCAAGCCTGGCAAGTACCCCGTTTATCTGATCCTCAAGCCGCAAAACCAACGCGTGGATCTCGGCACATTTGAAGTCTTGCCTTGATCTTGAAACAGGCCCGT
>CANGKR010000056.1 GCA_947454355.1 Comamonadaceae bacterium | reverse complement strand
GCATGACGCAAGGACGCCCCACCAAGCGCGACCGGCGCGAACTGCAACGCGCGGGCCATGACTGGGACGCACGCTGGTCCGCCTCGGCGGACGAATAAAGTCCAGCCACGGTCTCGCAGACGACAAATTTGCCGGAGGTAAAGGGTTTCCACCATCGCAGCCACATGTGCTGCCGCCTACAGTCGGGCCAAGGAGAAAACGATGCGTTTGAATTGCCCCCCCGTCCCTTGGTCCCTCGTCACTAGCCTGCGCCCGACGCTGCATTGGGCTTTGTTGGCTCTGGCGTGCGTGGTAAGCCTCGGTGCGAAAGCACAGAACTACCCCAGCAAACCCATTCGCTTGGTGGTGACTTTCACCCCGGGGGGCGCACCCGACATCTTGGCGCGCTTGTTCAGCGAAAAATCGCAACTCGGTCAGACCGTGGTGGTCGACAACAAACCCGGTGCGGGTGGCAACATCGGGGCCGATGCAGTGGCCAAATCGCCCGGGGATGGCTACACACTGGTCATGGGCACCGTAGGCACGCATTCGATCAATGGTGCGCTTTATGACAAGATGCCCTACGACATGGTGAAAAATTTCACTCCTGTCTCTTTGATCGCATCTGCGCCCAATTTGCTGGTGGTGAACAACGACTTGCCAGTCAAGTCGGTGCCCGAGTTGATCACCTACATGAAGGCCAACCCGAACAAGCTGTCTTTTGGTTCACCGGGCACCGGCACCTCGGTGCATGTCTCTGGCGAGTTGTTCAAGTCCATGACCGGCACCACCATGACGCACATCCCCTACAAGGGCCGGCAGTTTGCAATCCCTGACTTGGTGGGCGGCAGCATCCAGCTGATGTTTGACAACATGCCCTCCGCCCTGCCCATGGCCAAAGAAGGCAAGATCCGCGCTTTGGCGCAGACCACCGCTAAACGCTCGCCCGCCGCCCCCGATGTGCCCACTATGGCCGAATACATCCCAGGTTTCGAGGCCACCACATGGTTTGCGATGTTTGCCCCCGCCAACACACCGCGCGCGGTGATCGACAAACTCAACGCGGAAGTGCTTCGCGTTTTCAAATTGCCAGAGGTTCAGGAGCGCCTCAAGACATTGGGCCTGGACCCTGTCTTGTCCACCCCCGATGAACTGGCACGTTACCAAGCCACTGAAATCGCCAAATGGGCCAAAGTGGTCAAAGAGTCCGGCGCCAAAGCCGAATAATCATCAAGGAGTGTTCATGTCTCAGCAAATGCCCCGTCGTCAAGTTTTGCAAGCCGGTGTGGCCGGCGCCGCCAGTCTGGCCCTGCCCGTCCTGGCTCAAAGCAACTTTCCTTCGCGCCCCATCAAATTGATTTGTCCATGGCCAGCTGGCGGCTCCACCGACGCAGTGATGCGCGTCATTGGTGAAAGCGCAGCACGCATTCTGAACAACCCAGTCATCATTGAGAACAAAGGCGGTGCAGGTGGATTGCTCGGCGCCAATGAGTTGGTCAATGCCAAACCCGATGGCTACACTTTGACACAACTGCCCATTGGCATCTTCCGCATCCCGCACATGCAGAAAACCCAGTTCGACCCTTTGGTGGACATCACCTACGTGGCTTGCCTGACCGGCTACACTTTCGGCATCGTGGTGCGCTCGGACTCGCCTATCAAGAGCATCAAGGACCTGGTGGCCTATGCCAAGGCCAAACCTGGTGAATTCACCTTCGGCTCTACCGGCAATGGCACCACACCGCATTTGGCGGTGGAAGAGTTCGCCATGAAAGCCGGCATCAAGTTGCAACATGTGCCCTTCAAAGGCAATGCAGAAGGCATGCAGGCGCTGTTGGGTGGACACGTCATGTCGCACAGCGACGCCACCGGCTGGGGCCAGCATGTGGATGCCGGCACTTGCAGGTTGCTCGCCACTTATGGCAGCAAGCGCACCAAACGTTGGCCGAACGTGCCGACCTTGAACGAATTGGGCTACGAAACCGTGTCTGACTCACCGTTTGGCATTGGCGCGCCCAAGGGCATGGATCCGGCCGTGACCCGCAAACTGCACGATGCCTTCAAGGCCACACTGGAGGACCCGAAAGTATTGGCGTCGTTTGAAAAATTTGACCAGTCGGTGATCTACATGAACACGGAGGAGTACACCAAGTACGCGCGTGAGACGTTCCAAAAAGAGCGCAAACTCATTGAGCAATTGGGCATGTTGAAGCCCGCCTGATTCAAGACGGCCTGAGCATCTGACAGGTGGTGGGTAGCACCGCCTGCTCAGCCGGGATGCGGCGGATCACCTTGAAGCCGTAGCCCGAACCCTCCACATCGAACTTGACGCCCGCCTCCCCCTGCCGGGCCATCTGCCCCACCACCAGCGCTTGCTGGAACTGGTGGTCACTGGCGCGCATATAGGCCGTTTGTCCAGCCAGACTGATCTGAGCTTTTTCGAGTTGCAAAGCCACCGCCACCGCTTCGGTGCTGCCTGCTTTTTCGATCGATTGCACCAAGGCCTGCACCATCATTTGCATGCGCAAATGCAGGTAGTCGTCTGACGGTTTGGGGAACCTGTCGCGAAAGGCCTGCACCAAGCTTTCACTGGCCGCGCCAGGCACATTGGGCAGCCACTCGGCCACCGCGAGCACTTTGCCCAATCCCGCATCCCCCAAGGCCGCTGGCGCGCCCAGCGCATTGCCATAAAAGGTGTAGAACTTGCCGTCGTAACCAACTTCGCGCGCGGCCTTGACCAGCAAGGTCAAGTCATTGCCCCAGTTGCCGGTGATCACGGCTTGCGCGCCACTGGCCTTGATTTTGGCCACATAGGGCAAAAAGTCCTTGATGCGGCCCACCGGATGAAGCTCTTCACCCACGACTGTCACATCCGGGCGCTGCAAACCCAATTGCCGCTTGGATTCACGCAACACCGCTTGCCCAAAGCTGTAGTCCTGCCCAATCAGATAGACCGACTGCACCGAGCGGTCGGATTTCAGCACCTGCATCAGGGCATGCACCCGCATGTCGGCATGGGCGTCAAACCTGAAATGCCAAAAGCTGCACTTTTCGTTGGTCAACGCCGGATCGACCGCGGCGTAGTTCAAAAACAGCACCCGCCGAGCCACGTCGCGCTCATTGTGCTTGGTGATCGCATCCAGCAAAGCAGATGCGTTGGCCGATGAATTGCCCTGCAACACAAACTGCGCGCCATCGTCTAACGCAGCACGAAACACCGACAGGGCTTCTTCGCTTTGACCCTTGCTGTCATAGCGCTTGAGCGCCAAAGGCCGCAAACCTGTGGCGGTTTTGACACCGCCTTGCAAGTTGACTTTTTCAACCGCCCACAACAAATTGCGAAACACCGCTTCGCCCGTGTTGGCAAAGGGTCCGCTCAAACCTTCGATCAAGGCCAAGTTGATGGGCTGGGGCTGCCCCCCCGCACTCAGACTGCATGTCAACCCCACCAGCACCAGTGCGCACCAGCGCTTGATTCCACACACCATCACTCTGTTTCCAACTTCAAAAATCACACCAAACTGTCAAGAGGCCATCGGGGTTTCACATCAAAACCATAGGCCGCTTGCGGCTCCTCTCGGCCCGCGTTCACGCGCATAGCCGCGGCCATGGCAATCATGGCACCGTTATCGGTGCACAGGTGCAATTCGGGGTAATGCACGCGCACAGCGGCTTTGTCGCAAGCACCGTTCAACTGCCTGCGCAATTCGCGGTTGGCCCCCACACCACCGGCCACCACCAAACGCTTCAGTCCTGTGGCCTTGAGAGCGATCATGGATTTCTTGACCAACACTTCCACGATCGCCGCTTGAGTGGAAGCCGCCAAATCGGCGCGCTCTGTTGCGCCTTCGGTGTGGGCGGCTGGGCCGATTTTCTGGCTTTGCGTGAGCACGGCTGTTTTGAGCCCTGCAAAAGAAAAATCAAAATTGCCACTGTGGAGCAAGGGGCGCGGTAATTTGTAAGCGGCAGGGTCGCCGCCTTCTGCCAACTTCGCCATACCTGCCCCACCGGGGTAAGGCACGCCCATGAGCTTGGCCGACTTGTCAAAAGCCTCTCCCGCGGCATCGTCGATGGTCTCGCCCAGTAGTGCATATTGCCCCACACCATCGACCTGCATCAATTGTGTGTGTCCACCCGAAACCAGCAATGCCACAAAGGGAAATTGCGGCGCATCAGCACTCAAAAAAGGCGAAAGCAAATGCCCTTCAAGGTGATGTACACCCAACACGGGTTTGCCCAGAGCGGCGGCTAGGGCGCAGGCCACGCCCGAGCCCACCAACAATGCACCGGCCAGGCCAGGGCCACGGGTGTAGGCCACCACATCCACATCCGATAACCGGCAGCCCGCAGTGTGCAACACCTGCTGCGTCAGAGGCAGAACGCGGCGAATGTGGTCTCGACTGGCCAGCTCGGGCACCACGCCCCCATAGGCTTGGTGCATTTCAATTTGACTGTGCAAAGCATGGGCCAACAGACGGGGCCAAGGCCCGGGGCCTGTGGTTTCCACCAAGGCTACTCCGGTTTCATCACACGACGATTCAATTCCCAAAATTCGCATAGCTGCCAAGTGTAGGGGCAAGCCCGTTCTGCGACATTAGCCCCACTTCCGGTGTAACCTCGCTGATGCGTAATCTTGACCCTCAATTTGGAAGCCTGCCCGCATGACCATGTCCCTTCGCTTGATTTCGTCCATGGCCACCAAGGCCTTGCTGGCCGAACTGGCCACGATGTTTGAAGCCCAATTTCCACAGTACCGCCTGGAAATTGAATCGGTGGGTGGCGTAGATGCTGCCCAACGTGTCATGGCTGGCGAAACGTTTGACGGCGTGATTCTGGCCAGTAACGCCATCGACAATTTGCTGGCAAAGCAACATCTGGTGGCCGGCAGTCGGCAGGACCTGGTGCACTCGGGCGTGGCGGCCGCTGTGCCTTTGGGCGCTCCTGCGCCGGACATTGCGACTGTAGAGGCCTTGAAACAAACCGTGCTTTCGGCCACCAGTTTGGGGTATTCCACCGGTCCGAGCGGGGTGGAGTTGATCAAGCTGTTTGAACGCTGGGGGCTGCATGCGCAGATCGCTCACAAACTGGTGCAAGCCAAAGCCGGCGTGCCCGTGGGCGCCTTGTTGGCTCGGGGCGAGGTGCAATTGGGCTTTCAACAAATGAGCGAAATGCTGGGCGTTCAAGGCATCCAGGTGCTAGGGCCTTTGCCCGATGCTGTGCAGATCACCACCACGTTCTCGGGCGGGGTGTCTGTGACATCCCAGCACGCGCAAGCAGTTCAGGCCTTGCTGGCCTTCTGGGCTTCGCCGGTCACTGCCGCCGCCAAGCAGCGCCATGGCATGACGGCTGCCTGAGGACACCCAACCCGCCCGCTGGGCTCGGTTCTTGCAAGACTTTAGCCATGCAAGAGCCACTTCGCATTGTTGTCATTGTGTCGGACCCCGCCTTGGTGGCCGAGGGGGATGCCGACGCCCAAGCTCTGGAAGAGCGCTCACGCTTGCTGCGCATCGGCTTGCTGGAAGCGGGCTACAACCTGGTGGCCACCTTGCCCGCCGATGTGTTTTTGACCGAACGTCTGGCCCAGTTACAAGCGGACTTGGTGATTGTGGACGCCGAGAGTGATGCCCGAGACGCGCTGGAACACGTGGTCATGGCCACCCGTGATGCACGTCGCCCGATCGTGATGTTCACCAACGACAGCGACGAACGCCCCATGAACGATGCGGTGGCCGCCGGGGTCAGCGCCTACATCGTGGCCGGCTTAGCACCAGAGCGCATACACCCGATCCTGACTGTGGCCATGGCCCGCTTCAAGCATGAACAGGCCTTGTTGGCCGAGCTCGACCATGCCCGGGTCGAGTTGAATGACCGCAAAGTCATCGATCGTGCCAAAGGCATCTTGATGCAACGGCAAGGCCTCTCTGAGCAAGAAGCCTACAGTCGCCTGCGCAAAGCCGCGATGAACAAAAACCAGAAACTGGTCGAAATAGCGCAGCAAATGCTCGACATGGCAGAGCTGCTGGGCTGAAGCGCCAAGGCCAGCACCAATACGGTGCCGGCGCACCGATAGGGTGCATCATTTCCCAAGCTAAACACCTGCTAACCCGTAAAACCATCACTTCAACCCTGGCACGTTGATTGCAACAATGTCTGCAAGACCCACGGGGTCAAGCGGCATTCAGGTCCAAGGGCGGGCTTGAAAGCCCACGGACAAAGGCGTCCCCATGCACTCCCGTTGCCAAGCAGCGGAGAGTGACATGAGGACGCCTTTTTTATTTTTAACTTCTGGAGTGAACCATGACCGATCTTCTCAAAACCAGCATGACCCGCCGCAGCTTGTTGCAAGCAGCCACAGTGGGCGCGGCAGGCGTCTCGCCCGCACTGCGCTCGGTGGTGTACGCCGCAGGCTCGGATGCCCCGGAGAAAAAAGAAGTCAAGATCGGCTTCATCCCTTTGACCGATTGCGCCAGCGTCGTGATGGCTTCAGTGCTCGGCATTGACCAGAAATATGGCGTGAAGATCATCCCCACCAAAGAAGCCAGCTGGGCCGGAGTGCGCGACAAACTGGTCAGCGGTGAACTGGACTTTGCGCATTCGCTGTATGGCTTGATTTACGGTGTGCACTTGGGTCTGGCCGGTCCCAAAAAGGACATGGCAATTTTGATGACGCTCAACCACAACGGGCAAGCCATCACCCTGAGCAAAAAACTCGCAGACAAAGGTGCTGTGGACGGGCCCAGTCTGGCCAAATTGATGAATACCGATAAACGCGAATACACCTTTGCGCAGACATTTCCGACCGGTACTCACGCGATGTGGCTGTATTACTGGATGGCGGCCAACGGCATCAACCCGATGAGCGATGCCAAAGTCATCACCGTGCCGCCACCGCAAATGGTGGCCAATATGCGGGTGGGCAACATGGACGGCTATTGCGTAGGTGAGCCGTGGGGCCACCGTGCCATCATTGACGGCATCGGTGTGACCGCCATGACCACACAGGACATCTGGAAAGACCATCCCGAAAAAGTGCTGGGCACCACCAGCGAGTTCGTCAAAAAGTACCCCAACACAGCGCGGGCTGTGACGGCTGCCATCATTGAAGCTGGTCAATGGATCGATGCGGGCTTGCAAAACAAAAACAAAATGGCCGAGACGATTGCCGACAAAAGTTATGTGAACACCAGCGTGGACGCGATCAATCAGCGCATTTTGGGCCGCTACCAAAATGGCATGGGCAAGACATGGGATGACCCGAACCACATGAAGTTCTATGGCGACGGCGCTGTCACCTTCCCCTACCTGTCTGATGGCATGTGGTTCCTGACACAACACAAGCGCTGGGGCTTGCTCAAGGACCACCCTGACTACCTGGGCGTGGCCAAGCAGATCAACCAGATCGATATTTACAAACAAGCGGCCACCGCTGCCAAAGCCCCGATCCCCAAGGATGCCATGCGAACCAGCAAACTGATGGACGGCATGGTTTGGGACGGCAAGGACCCCAAGAAATACGCCGACGGTTTCAAGATCAAGGCTTGAGAATGTCCACACACACACCCCTCCTCGCACGAGTCCATTGGCCCAGCGTGTGGCTGAACGTCCTGCCGCCCTTGTGCGGCTTGGGCTTGCTGATCGGCATTTGGGCACTGATTTCGATTTCCACAGGCAGCAGCATCCCCAGTCCCGCCGCGACCTGGTCACAAGCTGTGGAGATTTTCAGTCACCCGTTCTACCGTAAGGGGCCGAACGACCAAGGCATTGGCTGGAATATCTTGATGTCACTCCAACGCGTGGCTGTGGGCTTTGGCCTGGCAGCCATGGTGGGCATACCCGTCGGTTTTATGGTGGGACGTTTTGACGTTCTGGGCCGCATGTTCAACCCCTTGATCAGTTTGCTCAGACCCGTATCGCCACTGGCTTGGCTGCCGATCGGCTTGCTCGTTTTCAAAGGCGCCAACCCCGCCGCGATCTGGACCATCTTCATTTGCTCCATCTGGCCCATGATTATTAACACCGCGGTGGGCGTGCAACGTGTACCCCAAGACTACTTGAACGTGGCGCGGGTGCTCAACCTGTCGGAGTGGAAAGTGGTCACCAAGATTTTGTTTCCCTCGGTCTTGCCTTACATGCTCACCGGCGTGCGACTGGCCGTGGGCACCGCATGGCTGGTGATCGTGGCCGCCGAAATGCTGACCGGCGGCGTGGGCATCGGCTTTTGGGTCTGGGACGAATGGAACAACCTGAATGTCAAGAACATCATCATCGCCATCTTCGTGATCGGCATCGTAGGGCTGGTCCTGGAGTACGCCTTGATCAAATTGGCCACGGCCTTCACCTTTGAAGAGGTCAAATCATGAACGCAGCCAAATTCATCGACATCCAAAACGTGGCGCAAACCTTCAAGACCCAGAAGGGCTTGTTTCCGGCGCTGAAAAATATCAACCTGGACATTGCCAAAGGCGAATTCGTCACCTTGATCGGACACTCAGGTTGCGGTAAGTCGACACTGCTCAATTTGATCGCAGGCTTGACCCTGCCCACCGAAGGCATGCTGCTGTGTGCAAACCGAGAAATCGCAGGCCCAGGCCCCGAGCGGGCGGTGGTATTCCAGAATCACTCGCTGCTGCCTTGGCTCACCTGCTTTGAAAACATCCACCTCGGTGTAGAGCGGGTGTTTGGCGAGACCGAAAAAAAGATCCAGCTCAAGTTGCGCACCGACGCCGCGCTGGAACTGGTGGGTTTGAGCCATGCAGCCCACAAACGGCCTGGCGAAATTTCGGGTGGTATGAAGCAACGCGTGGGCATTGCCCGCGCCTTGGCCATGGAGCCCAAAGTGCTCTTGATGGATGAGCCCTTTGGCGCATTGGACGCATTGACACGTGCCAAGCTGCAAGATGAATTGCTGGAGATCGTGGCCCGCACCCACAGCACAGTGGTGATGGTCACGCACGACGTGGACGAGGCCGTGCTGCTGTCTGACAAGATCGTGATGCTGACCAACGGACCAGCAGCAACGATCGGCGAAGTCTTGAACGTGAAACTGCCTCGCCCGCGTCTGCGTGTGGAACTTGCCGAGAGTGCCGAGTACCAACACTTGCGCAAAGCAGTGATGGACTTTTTGTACACCCGTCAGGGTCATGTGGAAAAGGTGGCCTGAGATGGACATGCGCGTGAACGCCCCCACCAAAATGAAGTTGGTCATGGTCGGCAACGGCATGGCCGGAATACGGGCCATCGAAGAGCTGCTCAAGCTGGCGCCGGACCTGTATGACATCACCGTGTTCGGCGCCGAGCCGCATCCCAATTACAACCGCATCCTGCTTTCACCGGTATTGGCGGGTGAGCAAACACTCGACGAGATCGTGCTCAACGATTGGGCTTGGTACACCGACAACGGCATCACATTGCATGCGGGCTGGAAAGTCACCGCGGTGGACCGCGTCAAACGACTGGTCAGTGCCGAAAATGCCGCAGGCGAAACCTTGCAAGCCCCCTATGACCGCTTGGTGCTGGCCACTGGCTCCAACCCATTCATCCTGCCATTGCCGGGCAAGGATTTGACCGGCGTGCTTGCCTACCGCGACATTGCCGACACCCAAGCCATGATCGATGCAGCCGCTCAGTATCCTCATGCGGTAGTGATTGGCGGTGGTCTTTTGGGCCTGGAAGCGGCGAACGGCCTGATGAAACGAGGCATGCAGGTCACTGTGATCCATGCCAGCGAATGGTTGATGGAACGCCAACTCGATAAAGTGGCTGCGCAGATGCTGCAATCCTCTCTCGAAGAGCGCGGCATGCATTTCCGTATGAATGCACAAACCGCCGCCTTGATCGGCGACGAGACGGGTCGCGTCAGTAAAGTGGAGTTCAAAGACGGCTCGCATGTACCAGCCAATTTGGTGGTCATGGCCGTGGGTATTCGGCCCAATACCGGATTGGCCGAGAGCATGGGGTTGCACGTGAACCGTGGCATCGTGGTGACCGACACTTTGCAGACAGTGACCGATCCTCGTATCTGGTCGGTGGGCGAGTGCGCTGCGCACCGTGGCGTCGCCTATGGTTTGGTAGCGCCCTTGTTCGAGCAAGGCAAAGTGCTGGCCAATCACTTGGCTGAATTTGGCATTGGCCGCTACACCGGCTCATTGACATCGACCAAGCTCAAGGTCACTGGCATTGACCTCTTCAGTGCGGGCGACTTCATGGGCGACGCCGATTGCGAAGAGATCGTGATGAGCGACCCCGCAGGTGGCGTCTATAAAAAGCTGGTGCTCAAGGGCGACCAGTTGGTGGGCGCTTGCCTGTACGGCGACACGGTGGACGGCAGCTGGTATTTCAAACTCTTACGAGATGGCCGCAGTGTGGCCGACATCCGCGACAAGCTGATGTTTGGCGAATCCAACATAGGCGATGTGGGCCACCAAGGCCAAAGCAAAGCTGCTGCCATGGCCGACACAGACGAAGTTTGCGGCTGCAATGGCGTCACCAAGGGCGCAATTTGCAAAGCCATCAAGGACAAAGGTCTGTTCACGCTCGACGAAGTGCGCAAGCAAACCAAGGCCAGTGCCAGCTGCGGTTCCTGCACCGGTTTGGTTGAACAAATTTTGATGTTCACAGCCGGCGGGGACTATTCGGCCACGCCCAAGCTCAAACCTATGTGCGGCTGCAGTGACCATGGACACCAAGCGGTGCGCGACGCCATTTCGCAGCACAAACTGCTGACCGTGGGAGACGTATTCAAGTTCATGAACTGGCGCACCCCCAATGGTTGCGCCAGCTGCCGCCCAGCTGTCAACTATTACCTGATCAGCACTTGGCCCAAAGAGGCGCAAGACGATCCGCAAAGCCGTTACATCAACGAGCGCAGCCACGCCAACATCCAAAAAGACGGCACCTACAGCGTGATCCCGCGCATGTGGGCCGGCGAGACGACCGCCGCTGAGTTGCGCCGCATCGCTGATGTGGTGGACAAGTACCAGATCCCCACCGTCAAAGTCACCGGAGGGCAACGCATTGATTTGCTGGGCGTGAAAAAAGAAGACTTGGTCAATGTTTGGAAAGACATCGGTATGCCCAGCGGCCACGCTTATGCCAAGGCCTTGCGCACAGTCAAGACCTGTGTGGGCAGCGAGTGGTGCCGCATGGGAACCCAAGACAGCACGCAAATGGGTAAGGATCTGGAAAAAGCCATGTGGCGCATGTACGCGCCGCACAAGGTCAAGTTCGCTGTATCGGGCTGCCCGCGTAACTGCGCAGAGGCCGGCATCAAGGACGTGGGCATCATTGGTGTGGACAGTGGATGGGAAATGTATGTGGGCGGCAACGGTGGCATCAAGACCGAGGTGGCACAGTTTTTTACCAAACTCAAGACCGCCGAAGAAGTACTGGAATACACGGGCGCTTTCATGCAGCTTTACCGCGAAGAAGGCTGGTACCTCGAGCGCACGGTGCATTACATCCACCGCGTGGGCTTGGACTACGTGAAGAAAAAAATCCTGGACGATGCCTCGCTGCGCCAAGCCCTTTGGGCCAAGCTGCAAGCAGCACTCGACGGCGAGCCGGACCCCTGGTTTGAATTGCAACAAGCCCAGGTGGACACCCGACAATTCACCCCACTGGTCACCGCCTGAACGCAAGGAATTCGCATGCCCGAATGGAAAGAAATTTGTCGGATCGAGGATATCCCGGTGCTGGGCGCACGGCGCGTGGCTCGCGATCAGGGCCTGGACGTGGCCATCTTCCGCAATGAAGCCGATGAGGTGTTTGCCCTGCTGGACCGCTGCCCGCACAAAGGCGGTCCTTTGTCTCAAGGCATTGTGTTCGGCAGCAGCGTTGCCTGCCCATTGCATAACTGGACCATCGGTTTGTGCGATGGACAAGCCAGTTCGCCCGATGAAGGCTGCACACCGCGCTTTGAAGTCAAACTCAACATGGGCTCTGTGTTCCTCAAATCCGACGAACTGCTTGGCCACGCGATCGAGCTGACGCGGCCTGTGGCCGGTCCGGTGACGCGAAAAGGCACATGACTCCCGCCCAGCGCGAAACCCGCTCAACCTGCCCTTATTGCGGGGTGGGTTGTGGCGTGATCATCACTTCGCATGGGCCTCACATTACCGACGTGCGAGGCGACCCCGAACACCCAGCCAACTATGGGCGGCTGTGCACCAAAGGTCAGACCCTGCACCTCACTGCCAGTCCGAGCCTGGCTCCGCACCGACTGCTGCAACCTTTGAAGCGTTTGCACAAAGGCGGCCCTACACAAGCCCTTTCGTGGGACCACGCCCTGCAATTCGCCACAGAGCGCATCACCGAGGTGGTGCAAACCCGCGGCCCCGATGCGCTGGGGTTTTACATCTCCGGCCAATTGCTGACCGAGGACTATTACGTCTTCAACAAACTGGCCAAGGGTTTGCTGGGTACCAACAACATCGACAGCAATTCCCGCTTGTGCATGAGCAGTGCCGTGGCCGGCTACAAAATGACTTTGGGGGCCGATGCGCCCCCAGCTTGCTACGATGACATCGCGCTGGCCGACTGCCTGTTCATTGTGGGCAGCAATACGGCCTGGGCTCACCCGATCGTGTTCAGACGGATTGAAGACGCTAAAAAAGCCAAGCCTGATTTGAAAATCATCGTGGCCGATCCGCGCCGCACCGATACGGCCGAATTGGCCGACCTGTACCTGCCGGTTCAACCCGGCTCGGACGTCATGCTGTTCCACGGCATGCTGCGGGTCATGATGGAGCAAGGCTGGACTCGCTCAGACTACATTGCACAGCACACCCAGGGCTTTGAGGCCTTGCATGCCTTGGTTCAAGACGCTACCCCAGAACGTGTGTACCAAATCTGCGGCATCACGCCTGCTGACTTGTTGCAAGCTGCCCGCTGGTTGGCCACCTCACCTGCGAGCTTGAGTTTGTATTGCCAGGGCCTGAACCAAAGCAGTCAAGGTACCGCCAATAATGCGGCCTTGATCAACCTGCACCTAGCCACCGCGCAAATTGGCAAACCCGGCGCAGGGCCTTTGTCCTTGACGGGCCAACCCAATGCGATGGGTGGACGCGAAGTGGGTGGCATGGCCAACTTGATGTCGGCCCATCGCGACCTGTCCAACGCGGAGCACCGCGCCGAAGTGGCCGCCCTGTGGGGTGTGCCCGACGTGCCTGCAAAACCTGGCCTGACCGCGGTCGAGATGTTTCAGGCTGCAGCCGATGGCGAATTGGCGGTGCTGTGGATCGCTTGTACCAACCCGGCGCAGTCCATGCCCGATCAGGCCACGGTGCGCCGAGCCTTGCAGCGGGCGGAGTTGGTGGTGGTGCAAGAAGCCTTTGCAACCGCCGAAACCTGTGCCTATGCCGACTTGTTGTTGCCCGCAACCACTTGGGGCGAAAAATCAGGCACGGTGACCAACAGCGAGCGGCGCATCAGTAGGGTGCGCCCCGCAATAGCAGCGCCCGGTCAGGCTCGGCACGATTGGCAAATCGTGGTGGAGCTGGGTCAAAGGTTAGAGCAATGTCTTCCACGCCGCGCAGCCACAAGTTTGTTTGCCTACAACACACCCGAATCCATCTGGAACGAACACCGCGCCAGCACCCGCGGGAGGGACTTGGACATCACGGGATTGAGTTACGACTTGCTGGAAAGCCAAGGCCCCGCGCAATGGCCGTTCGTAACGGGCGCCCAAAGAGGTCAGGCCCGTTTATATGAAAACGCCGTCTTCGCCACTCCCGATGGACGCGCTCGATTTTCCGCAATGCCTTGGCAAGATGTGGCCGAGCCACGGGTCTCGCGTTATCCGTTTTCTTTGACCACTGGCCGGTTGCGTGACCAATGGCATGGCATGACCCGCACCGGCACGCTGGGCCGATTGTTTGCCCATGCACCGGAACCGGCAGTACAAATGAACCCTCAAGACATGCTCAGGCTGGGCATTGCTGAGGCGGATCTGGTCCATGTCATCAGCAAACGGGGCAGCATCATGGTGCGTGCCCAGGCCAGCGCTGCGCTGCAGTCAATGCAATGCTTCATGGCCATGCACTGGGGCTCGGCGGTGCTGAGCGGTCGGAACCACCAAGGTCATCCGCTGACCGGTGTAAACGCCCTGACCACTTCGGATTTTTGTGCCACGTCCAAACAACCTGAGCTCAAACATGCAGCAGTTCGCATCCTCAAAGCTGAACTCCCCTGGGGATTGATTGGCATGGCTTTTTTGCCTGAAGACGCTCTGGCTGAATCTCGCCAGCGGTTGCAGGACTTGTTGCCTTTATTCAGCTTTGCCAGTTGCACCCCTTTTTCCCTGCCTGCAGCCATGGAAGCGAACACCCCACGCGGTGGTTTGCTGTTTCGCGCAGCCGACGACCATGCCCCAGATGCCTCTGTACTGGAAGCGCTACACAACAATTTGGGCCTGCATGCACCAGGCACGAGCCGCTACCAAGACGACCGCCAAGGTCAACGCCGCGCCGCGCTCCTCATGGCCGATGCGCAAGGTGTGCCGACTTTGACCGCCTTCAT
>CANGKR010000055.1 GCA_947454355.1 Comamonadaceae bacterium | reverse complement strand
TTCCAAATTCAGAAATTTATCCGCAGCGGCATTGAACAAAGACACGGCCATACTGGCAGGCACATTGACGGTCTGCCCCGCATTGCCAGCCGGCAGGTTGACCATGTTGCCTGCGACCACACCTGCAGCCGTGGGATTGACCACTGCGCCCACCGCCGCCGTCAAGGCACGGCCCTGCACCCCCACGGGTGTGGCGTAAGCACCGCCCAAGCGTACACCCAGCGATTTACCGAATTGGTCATCGGCTTCCACAATCCGCGCTTCGATCAAGACTTGCCGCACAGGCACATCGAGCTGGGTCAGCATGGACTTGATTTTTTGCAGCTGGGCTGGCACGTCAGAGATGAACAGCTGATTGGTACGCGGCTCGGCCAGCAAGGTGCCCCGGGCACTCAACCAACGGCCACTCGGCCCTGCGCTCGCCCCACCCAACACCCCGGCACTCAATTTGGGGGCCACGTCACCCACCTTGGCGTATTGCAAAGTGATGGCCAAGGTTTGCAGCGGGGCCATGGCTTGCAAAGTGGCGTCGTTTTCCAAACTTTGTTTGTCGCGCTGCACCCACTCCTCTTTGGGGGCAACCCAGATCACATTGCCTTTGCGCCGAGAACTCAGGCCTTTGGATTGCAAAACAATGTCCAACGCCTGGTCCCAAGGCACATCCTTCAGACGCACCGTCACCGCGCCAGTCACCGCATCCGAAGCGATGATGTTCAGGCGGGTGAAGTCCGCAATCACCTGCAACAAAGCCCGCAACTCGATGCTCTGGAAATTCAGTGACATCTTCTCTCCACTGAAGGGAGCACCAAAGACGAGGCCAAAACCTGTCACGGGAATCGCCGCATCAGGTGCCGCTGGCGCGGGAGGCTGCCAAACCAAAGATGGCTCCAGCGTTTGCGCTGGCAAAGGCATGGCTAACAAGCTTGACAGCGTCCACACACCCATGAACCAGACCCGCCTCAGGGGTGAAGACATGCAAGGTGCCTTGCACACTGCAAAGCACGACACACATCGTGCTGCACAACATGGTGACAAGGGAGGTCTAAATTCATTCATGCACAAAATCCTTCAAGGCAGTGGGGGCGCCAGCGTCAAGACTTGATGGCCTTCCCCCGGGGTTTGAGCCTTCGAGGCCACGGGCACGCGCACCTCGAGGGCTGTGTCCTTCACCGCCAGCACGCGACCACCCTCTGCTCCCAGCCGATCGCCCTGCGTGACGGCATAAATACCTGCTGGCGTCTGCACCACGGCATGCCACTGGTGTTGATGACTGAATACGCCCACCAACTTCAACTGATGCAAGGGCCAGCGAAACAGGGGATGAGCCTGCGGATCGACAGCTTGCGGTTGGGCCTGCAAAGCTGACGGGGCTTGAAAAGGGTCGCGAACGGGGCCAGCCATGGGACCAGAGGGTGATACCTGAGGTGGTACCTGGGCTGCCGCCCCGGGGTCTGACCGGATTTGCAAACGCAGCACAGCTTCCAGCTGCACCTGCCCGTCTGTGCCGGCCTTCAAACGCCATTGCTCGGGCACCCACAGAGCCGCTTGCTGGAACAAGCCGTCACTCCAAGCCAGGACCTGCCCAAAGCGGCCTTGCAAGCGCACTTGCACAGACCGTGTAGTCCGTCCTTGCACCGTTAGAAGAGGCTCAGGTTGAAAAATGTCCACTTGCAAAGCCTGCCGCTGCGCTTGCTCGAACACAGCCCACACCACCGCCTCTGACTCATGGGCGTTCGGCCAGGCTTGTCCCAACGACCCGTGCAGTTGAGTCTGCTGCGCAGCCTCTGCCCGAAGAACCCTGAGGCGCTGGCCTTGTGTCTGCAAATGGCTATGCGCTTCTTGCGTCTTGGATTGCAAGGCGATGGTGTCGGGCACGTCAGGCAGCACGTACCACGCCAAAACAGCGCCCAGACCCGCACCACCCAATGCCGCCACACACCACACCCCTAGTGGCCAGGGTGCCATTGCAAATGCTCGCCAGCGGCGCAGTTGATGCGGCACATCATGCCAAGCTTCAGGAACCGTCAACGTCAACATGACTTCACTCTTTGACCGCAGTTGAAACGTTTGCTGCTGCAGACTTAGAAGGCGCAGTCTTCGCCGGCCCTGAATTTTCAGCTGACAATGCAGGCATCTCGATGTTCGGCCAACGCGCTTGCGCCACAAACCTCAGACCTTGCTGATCTGATGGGAGCCGTTCCAAGGTCTGCAGGCTGGGGGCTTGCTGCCAAACCACGCCAGCCGAGAGTCCCTGCAGTCCCTGCGCCAAAGCCTGGCTGGAATCGGTTCTGCCCTGCAACTGCAACGCATCACCTTGCAGGCGTAATTCCTGAATCAGCACCACACCGGGCCATTGCCTTGCCAAGGCGTCCATCACACTTTGCAAGTTCTGCCCCCGTTGCCGCAAGGCCTGGGCATACCGCTGCTCTGCCACAAGGGGCTGGCGCTGCGCCATTTGGATTTGTGCTTGTTGCAAAGATTGCTCTGAAGCAGTCAATTGCGCTTGCGCAGACTGCCATTGAATCTGCAGGCTCTCACCTTCTTTTTGCAACCAGAAGGTCCATGCCGCCACCCCCCCGGCTGCGCCTACAGCGCACAACATCAGCAACCCCGCCCGCCAAAGCAACCGACGCTGCAACGCCTCGCGAGCGGGAGCGTACGGGGCGAAATTCCAATCGCTCATGCCCGCGCCGCCTGCCAGGCCATGTGGCAGGCCACGTGATAACGCATCGGGCGTCCATCTTCTGGCGTCAAATCTGGCAGTGAGGGACCCAAAAAAGCCAGGCGCAAACCTGCCGCGCGGCTCAATTGCGAGGCTGCGTCCACACGCTCTTGCGGACATGCAGCCCAAAACCAATGAACTTGACCGGCAGATCCCTCGGTGGGGGTTTCGTCCCGTCGGTAGTCCACCGCCACTGCATCCCAGTCGAGCTGCAGGGCTTGACTGGCAACCCAGGTGACTTGGTCATGGATGTCTTGCGCTGTCAGATCCGCATCCACCCACAAGCTGTCTGACACCACAGTATTGCTGGGCATGGCCAGGGCCAGGCGTCTATGGCCGATGTGTGCATCGGCCATTCCTCGAGACAAAGCCCGCCCACAAGCTACGGGGTCTTGCCACGGCTGTTTTGGCGCTGGCCACGGCACATCCACCGATCGCTCGATGCGCCGCTGGACCATCGCCTGAGGGCACAACTCCACCAAGCTTGCGCCCTGCTCGTCCATCGCCATCCCCAGCCAACCCGGCGCCGGCCACCAACGGTTTCGTAAAGACTGCAACATATAGACCTTTTCAACGTCATATTTGTGTTCTTTGGAAATCAATTTGTAGCACGCAAAGATTCTTTTGGAAACAGGGTTTGTGTTGATCCGAAGGGTTCTTGGCTTTTTATAATGAATGGCGGTCACTTCCGCTCAGACCATGCCCAACACAGACCCATCAGCCTCTTCTTCCTCTAAGACAGCCCCGCCCCGCCATTGGGCCTTGCGGGTCCTGCTGTGGACCGTGGGTTTGGGTGTGGCGGGCGCCTTGTCCCTGTTGCTGATCACCGGGCTGGCCTTGGTCATGGCCTACCCCAACCTCCCGGACATCTCCGATCTGGCGGAGTACAGCCCCAAATTACCATTGCGCATCTTCACCGCCGAGGGCGATTTGATCGGAGAATTCGGTGAAGAACGCCGCAACCTGACGCCCATCAAAGAGATCCCGCAAATCATGAAGGACGCGGTGTTGTCGATCGAAGACGCGCGTTTTTATCAACACGGGGGCGTGGATTATCTGGGCATCGTGCGGGCCGGTCTGGCCAACTTGGGCAAACGCAAGAGCCAAGGGGCATCGACCATCACCATGCAGGTAGCGCGCAATGTGTATTTGTCCACCGAGAAGACCTACACCCGCAAAATTTACGAAATCTTGCTGACCTTCAAGCTGGAGCACATGTTGACCAAGGACCAGATCCTGGAAATCTACATGAACCAAATTTTCCTGGGCAACCGCGCCTATGGCTTTGCTTCAGCATCGGAGGCTTACTTTGGCAAGCCCTTGAAAGACATCAGCATTGCCGAAGCGGCCATGCTGGCAGGATTGCCCAAAGCCCCGTCGGCCTATAACCCGATCAGTAACCCCAAACGCGCCAAGGTGCGTCAGCAGTACATCATCGAGCGGATGCTGGACAACCACTTCATCACGCCCGCGCAGGCCGAAAAAGCCAAGGCTGAAGTGCTGCACATCCGCTCCAACTCAGACAAGCAAAAAATCCATGCCGAGTACGTGGCCGAAACCGTGCGTCAATTGATCTACGCTCAGTATGGACCCGAGACCTACACGCGTGGCATGAATGTGTTCACCACCTTGAAGTCCGCAGACCAGGACGCCGCCTACCGCGCTTTGCGCCAAGGCATCATGGATTTCGAACGCCGGCAAATCTACCGCGGGCCTGAAAAGTTCATCGCCCTGCCAGCTCAAGGCAGCGACCTGGAAGAATTGATTGACGATGCCCTGGAAGACACGCCCGACAACGGCGACGTGATGTCTGCCGTCGTGCTGGAAGCCTCGCCGCGAAAAGTGGTGGCGGTACGACAAAACGGCGAGCAGTTTGAAATCACCGGTGAAGGTCTGCGGCCCGCGCAATCAGGCTTGTCGGACAAAGCCTCTCCCGCGGTGCAAATTCGTCGGGGTGCCATCATTCGTGTGGTGAAACTGCCCAAAGGCAGCTGGGAGATCACCCAATTGCCCGAAGTGGAAGGCGCGTTTGTGGCCTTGAACCCCAAGAACGGTTCCATCCAAGCCTTGGTGGGCGGGTTTGATTTTGTGAAAAACAAATTCAACCATGTGACCCAAGCCTGGCGGCAACCGGGCTCGAGTTTCAAGCCCTTCATTTATTCAGCCGCACTGGAAAAAGGCTTCACACCGGCCACTGTGGTCAATGACGCGCCTTTGTTCTTTGATGCGGGCGTGACCGGCGGGCAGCCTTGGGAGCCAAAAAACTACGACGGCACCTTTGACGGACCCATGACGCTGCGCCGCGGCTTGGCCAAATCGAAAAACATGATTTCCATCCGAGTGCTGCAATCTGTGGGTGCGCGCAATGCGCAGGAGTGGGTCACGCATTTTGGTTTTGAAGCCGAAAAACATCCGGCCTACCTGACCATGGCCTTGGGGGCCGGCTCGGTCACGCCCATGCAAATGGCCACCGGCTATTCGGTCTTTGCCAATGGCGGCTACCGCATTCAACCTTTCTTGATCACCAAAATCACCGACCAGCGCGGCAAAGTGCTGGTGCAATCGGAAGCGCCTGACATCACAGAAGAACAACGCGCCATTCCCGCGCGCAATGCCTTCACCATGACCAGCCTCTTGCAAGAGGTGACTCGCTCTGGCACGGCTGCGCGCGCGCAAGCCACACTCAAACGACCGGATGTGTATGGCAAAACCGGTACCACCAATGACGCCATGGACGCTTGGTTTGCGGGCTACCAACCTTCATTGGCGGCCATTGTGTGGATCGGCTACGACACGCCGCGCAAATTGGGAGACCGCGAAACAGGCGGAGGCTTGAGTTTGCCGATCTGGATCAAGTTCATGGAAACCGCTTTGCGCGGCATCCCTGTCCAAGAACCCACCGCCCCCGAAGGCTTGGTACAAGCCGGCGGCGAATGGTATTACTCAGAACACGGCTCCTCTGGCGGTGTGCGCAACCTGGGCGGGACCAGTGCCGCAGGCAAAACCGAAGGCGAGGGTTCCACCGCTTTGCCCAAGGCCGATGAACGTTCGCGCATCATCGACCTGTTTCGCAATTGACTCAGGCGCTGAACACCAGCGCCTGACCCGCTTGGGCAGAGGCAAAGCGGGTCAGCAATTCAAAAAACTCGCCCTGACCTTTGGTGTCTTGCCACACGCCTGCATGGCATTTGAAGTGGTAGCCGCCGGACTTGGCAGCCATCCAGACTTCATGCAGGGGTTTTTGCAAATTCAAGATGATTTGACTGCGGTTGGCAAAGCTCAAAGTGATCATGCCCCCAGAGCGTTGGTTGTCGATATCGGCTTCGGTGTCGTCATTGATGCGATCACAGCAGCGCTCGACGGCCGACAAAAGAAGTTCAGCTTGATCCAGGAATTCTAGGTCGGTCATTACAATCCGGTGCATGTTGAAGGTTTGTTCAATTTTAGTCACCCGCCAATGCCTTGCACTTTGTACGGTGGCTTTGATCGGATGCGGCCAGAAAGGCCCCCTCAAACTCCCTACCGACGAATTCTCTCGCGGCAGGGCTACCCTGATTGAATCCTTGACGCCTGATCAGTGGCGAGGCCGTCAAACGCCTGACTTGCCCGCCCCTGCGGTCTCCCGCCCTACTGCTCCTACTCCACCGAACCCTGCTGTGCCATGACCGAACCCACACTACCCGGCCACCCTTTCATCGCTTACCACGAGGGTGAGCTTTGCGTGGAGCAGGTTCGCCTGTCCGCGTTGGCCTCGACTTACGGCACACCCTTGTTTGTGTATTCCAAAGCGGCCATGTTGTCGGCCTTGGCGGCCTATCAACTTGGCTTTGCGGGCCGCAACGCCCAGATCTGCTATGCCATGAAGGCCAATTCGACCTTGGGCATTTTGCAGGTGTTTGCGCTGGCGGGGTGCGGCTTTGACATCGTCTCGGGTGGTGAGCTGGCCCGCGTCTTGGCCGCAGGCGGCGACCCTGCCAAAGTGATTTTTTCGGGCGTGGGTAAAACCCGCGCTGAAATGCGCCAGGCCCTGCAGGTGGGTATTGGTTGCTTCAATGTGGAAAGCATCGCAGAGCTGGATGTGCTCAATGAAGTGGCCGTGGGCATGGGGCTTCGCGCCCCTGTCAGCCTGAGGGTCAATCCCAATGTAGACCCGCAAACCCACCCCTACATCTCCACCGGCCTCAAAGGCAACAAGTTCGGCGTGGCGCATGAACAAGCCGTTGAAACTTACCTCCATGCGTCCCGACTGCCGGGCTTGAAGGTGGTGGGCATCGACTGCCACATCGGTTCGCAAATCACCGAGACAACCCCCTACTTGGACGCCATGGACCGGGTGTTGGATCTGGTGACGCAAGTAGAAGCCGCTGGCGTGCCCATCCACCACATCGACTTTGGGGGCGGCTTGGGCATCAACTACAACGGTGACACGCCGCCCGCAGCAGATGCCTTATGGGCCCAACTATTGGCCAAACTGGATGCGCGGGGCTTTGGCCAACGCCAATTGATGATCGAGCCCGGTCGTTCCTTGGTGGGCAATGCGGGCGTGTGCCTGAGTGAAGTGCTGTACCTCAAGCCCGGGGAGCAAAAAAACTTCTGCATCATCGATGCGGCCATGAACGACCTGCCCCGCCCGGCCATGTACCAGGCTTACCACCACATCACACCCGTGCGACCACGCAAGGGCGAAGGCACGCTCTTTGATGTGGTCGGCCCGATTTGCGAAAGTGGAGACTGGATAGGCCGTGACCGGTCACTGCAAGTGCAACCCGGCGACCTGCTGGCGGTGTGCTCAGCCGGTGCTTACTGCATGAGCATGGCCAGCAATTACAACACCCGCGGCCGTGCAGCGGAGCTGTTGATCGATGGTGACCAAGTGCATGTGATTCGCCAACGTGAGTCGGTGTTCGACACCTTCCAACTCGAACAACTACCGGTCTGAATTACTGCCGCCGAGTTTTGAAATAACGCCATACCCGCCAGCCCATCAGCATGGCCAGTATGGCCGCATACACGGACACTTGCGCAAAGTTTTTTTTGCCCGCACGCATCCAGAAAAAGTGCACCACGCCCAGCACCGCGATGCTGTAGACCGTCTTGTGCAAGGCTTGCCAACGTTTGGCGCCCATCCAGCGGATGGCGGCATTGAAGGACGTGACGGCCAACAAGGTCAAGCCCACGGCGGCGGCAAAACCCACAAAAATGAAAGGCCGCTTGGCGATGTCGGCACTGATATCGGCCATCTCAAAACCCATATCAAACCAGGCGTAAAACGTCAGGTGCAGCAACACATAAAAATAGGTGAACAGGCCCAGCATGCGCCGAAATCGCGCCAGTTCAGGTACTTGAGCGATCAGCCGCAGGGGCGTCACGGTCAGCACGATGCACAGGGCGCGCAAAGTCCAGTCACCCGACGAGCGGATCAACGCTTCTGCCGGATTGGCACCCAAGTCATCGAGGGCAATGCCGCGCACCCACCAGGCTAAAGGCAGCAGGCAGATGAGAAACACAATCGCTTTGGCCCATCGGTGCCGACAGACCGAGCGCACACGCGCTGAAAAACTGAGCATGACGCGTCAGTAAAACTTTTTCAGATCTATGCCCGCATACAACTGGCCCACCTGAGCCTCGTAACCATTGAACATCAAGGTCTTGCGCTTCTTGGCCAGTAAGCCGCCTTCTTCTCCGATTCGGCGCTCTGTGGCCTGACTCCACCGGGGATGGTCGACCGAGGGATTCACATTAGAGTAAAAACCATACTCCTGCGGCGCCGCCTTGGCCCAAGCGGTGACTGGCAGCTTCTCGACAAAGCGGATTTTCACCAAACTCTTGCCGCTCTTGAAACCGTATTTCCAGGGCACCACCAAGCGCACAGGCGCTCCGTTTTGTTTGGGCAAGACTTCGCCATACATGCCAAAAGACAAGAGGGTCAGGGGGTGCATGGCTTCGTCCAGGCGCAAGCCCTCAACATATGGCCAGTCCAGACTGCCCGAGCGCAGGCCGGGCATGGTCTTGGCGTCGGTCTGGGTGACAAACTCCAGATATTTGGCGTTGCCCGTGGGCTCGACCTTGCGTATCAATTCCGCCAACGAATAACCCACCCAAGGAATGACCATCGACCAACCTTCCACACAACGCAGCCGGTAGATGCGCTCTTCCATGGGGCTGAGTTTGAGCAGATCCTCCAAGGTGTACTTGGCCGGGCGTTTGACCAAACCCTCAACTTCCACAGTCCAAGGGCTGGTCTGCAGGGTGTGGGCCAGACGGGCGGGGTCCGATTTGTCGAAGCCGAACTCGTAAAAATTGTTGTAGCTGCTGGCGTCTTTGTAACTGGTGAGTTTGTCCATGCTCATGGCGCCCGCCACGCCCGATGGTGTGCCCGCCAGGGCCGTCAACACGCCGGGCCGGCTCGTTTGTGCAAAAGCTTGGCGACTCGCCCAGGATCCGGCCGCTGCGCCCACAGCCCCCACGGCCAAGGTGCGCAGCCATTCACGGCGCTGCAGGTAGGCCCCTTGAGGTGTGATCTCAGCAGGGTGAGGGTGCTCAAAGCCACTGGTATTCGTGCGAATGATCATTGGACAACTTTCTGAAGGTCATGAGATTATGGTGCGGAGGATTTTGGTTGTCGCAATATGACGAACAAAGATGTGATCAGTTGCTGACCATTCAACCATCGCACTGAGTTCGGGTTGCGGGTACCATACTGGCAAAAGTGGTTAATTTGATAAACATGATGTCGACAGGTCTGATCCATATCGTAGATGATGATGAGCAAATCCGCAGCGTGATCGCCATGATCTTGGGCCGCACAGGCCACACCGTGGCCACCTACGAAAGCGCGATCGACTACCTGGCGCAAACCCATGAACCGCAACGCGAAGTCATGTTGCTCGACATCCGCATGCCCGGCATGAGCGGCATTGATTTGCACCAGAAATTGACAGCGCAGTAGACAAAGCCTTTGCCCTGATCAACCCCTGAATTCTGGCTTTACAGGGTGCCGTAGCTGTGCAAACCGCTCAGGAACATGTTCACCCCCAAGAAGGCAAATGAAGTCACGGCCAGACCGGCCAAGGCCCACCAAGCGGCCACAGTGCCACGCAGGCCCTTCATCAGGCGCATGTGCAACCAAGCTGCATAGTTGAGCCAGACGATCAAGGCCCATGTTTCTTTCGGGTCCCAGCTCCAATAGCCGCCCCAAGCCTCGGCCGCCCACAGGGCGCCGAGCACGGTGGCGATGGTGAAGAAGGCAAAACCCACTGCAATGGATTTGTACATCACATCGTCCAGCACTTCAAAGCTGGGCAAATGCGCCGCAATACGCTCACGGCCAAACAAAATGGTGGCCACCACCAAGGCCGAGATTCCGAAATACACCGCCCAATAGTCGCTCAATGCGGCCGCACCGGCCTTGCGAAATACAAAGGGCTCAAAGCACAACACGATGCCCAATAACCACAGCGGCGCCAGCTTGTACCAACGGGTTTGACCCGCCGTTTGTTTGATCAGGTAAGCAAAGGCCACCATGGCCGCGAGGGCAAAGGTGCCATAGCCGATGAAATTGGCAGGCACATGCAGCTTCATCCACCAACTCTTCAAGGCAGGCACCAGAGGCTGAATTTCATGGGCTTCGCGCACCAAGGTGTACCACAGCAAAAAACCCACCGCCGCACTGACCACCAGCATCACAAAAGCGCCCAGTGCACGGGTGCGGTACTGGGCTTCGTAGTAGAGATAAAAGGTGGTGGTCAGCCAACAAAACAGCACGAACACTTCGTAAAGGTTACTGACAGGTATATGGCCGATGTCGGCACCGATCAAATAACTTTCATACCAACGCACCAAGGTGCCCACCAAAGCCAGGGTGACCGCCGCCCAGGCGATGCGCGAGCCCAAGGATTCCAGTGACTGACTCTGCGAAGGCAGCATCATGCCGCCCCAATAAAACACGGTGCTGATGAAGATCAGCATACTCATCCACAAGATGGCCGATTGACTGGACAGGAAATACTTCAAGACAAAGACGTCTTCTGATCGGGCCAACTCGCCCTGGTAGGCATAGATGGCCAGCAAGGCCAGTGCAGACACGCCCAGCATCAATTGCCGCAAGGGGCGCCAGAACCAGCCCAGCCAGACCACTGCGGGGACGCTGGCCACCAGGATGCCTTGCTCATAGACATCCATCGCCGACTGGTACTGCGAATAGGCATACACCATGCCCAAAGCGGCCAGGACGGCAAATGCCCAATCGGCCAGGCTGCGCTGCGAAAAGAAGCCCGGATTCAATGTGATGGTCGTCATACGGTGGGTGCCTCGTTGCCAAGCAACTTGCGGGTCAAATGGACAAATTCCTGATCGCCATCCAGGGTCTTGCGGTTGGTCGATAAGGCCATGGTGGCCTGCGATTGTGACGCATCGCTGTGCGGGGCCAACCAGACCCACAAACGGCGTTCGCGGACATACAACATGGAGAACACACCCACGATCAACAAGGCACAACCCAGGTACACCAAGGTCTTGCCCGGCGCGCGGGCCACCTGGAACACGCTGGCCTGCACCTGGGTAAAGTCCTTGAGCATCAAGGCCATTGGGGCCGGGTACAAGGTGATGTCACTCAAGGCCAGCACCGCTTGTGTCATGAATGCGGGCACTTGTTCAGTGGGCATGGGCTTGACGCCTGCTTGCTCGCGCGCCAGGGCTTCCAGCTCATACAGCACGCCATTCAAAATGCGCACCAGCATCTCGCCCGCACGGGCACGCTCTGCTTGCGGCACGTTGCGTTCCATGAAGTCGGCCAAGGCTTGCAGACCCACACCGGTCTGATCCTGCACTTTTTCAACACCGACAAACAAACCCAAGGCCCTGGCGGCAGAACCTTGCAATTGCTGCGCCAAATCGGGACGTTGAGGGTCGACGGCCTTGAGCGCATAGCGACGGACCGCTTGCTCGCGCATGCGGGGGTCTTGCAAGGCCGAGCGCAGCCGCACAAATCCAGCGGTGGATTGGTTTTCATCTGCCGGCAGGCGCAAGTAGCGGTAAGCATCACCTGGGTTCTCGCGCATGCCCAGCAAAAACACCAAGTTGCCATCGCCCGCGTCGATGGCTTGCATGTAGTTGTTGAATTCCCGGGCCTGTCCTGCGGCGTCGCGCAGCTTGTAGCTGACGCTCGGTCCGACATTGCGCAATTCTTTGGTTGTGGTGGTTTTGTGACCGGCCCCCAGTCGGGCATCCAGGGCGCTGCGCAAATCCACTTTGCGCACATCCACCGCTGCATTCTGCCCCGCAAAGTTTTCCACGTTGATGACACGCAAGCCGGTGAACTCTAAACTCAGCTTGTCTTGTCCATTGGTCAAATCGGTGCTGCTGCCGATGATGCCTTCTACTTCAAAGGCTTTGGTGTTGGCCTGCATAGGCAAGGCTTGTAATTTGACGCGTGAGCCACCATCGTCAAAACTGGATTGGTAGATCTCGATACCTTTGAAATGGGCGGGGTGGTTCACCTCCACACGGGCCTCTTGCTTTTCGCCCGTGGCCTTATCGTGAATCACGATGTCGCTGGCAAACAGTTTAGGCATGCCGGTCGAGTAGTACTCGACAATGAACTTTTTCAGCTCGATCGCAAAAGGCAAGTCCTGGATCAAGATGCCATCGGATTGGCTCAAAATAGCGGTGCTGGAACTGGAGTTTTCGGCCACCAGCACATTGCCGCGGAAGGTCGGGTTGCGTTCAGACAAACGGTGCTCGGGTTTGACGTCGGCAATCATGCCGCCGCCGGCATAAGCTGTTTTATCGCCCAGCCACATTTGCGCGCGCACCACCAAGTCGCCATCGAACAAGCCACCCACACACACCAACACAATGGCGCTGTGTGCCGCGATGTAGCCCAGCTTGTTGGCCGCACCCGCCCGCGCAGCGACCATCCAGCCTTCGCCCTGAGGGGTGGGCCGCGACTGTAGCTTCACTCGCCAGCCGCCCTGGGCCAGCATCTGACCGATGCGCTGACTGGCCGCTGCGGGTGTTTCGTTCAAGCTCGCTTCAAACCGGTGTCCGAAGGCCTGCAGACTTTGCACACGGATGTTTTCCTTGAAGGTACGCAAGTCATTGAGAATTTTGGGTGTGTTGCGGGCAATGCACAGGCTGGTGCTGAGCACCAGGAAAGCCAGAATCAATAAAAACCACCAGGCGCTGTACACCGTGTACAGGCTCATGGCACCAAACACCTGTGCCCAAAAAGGACCGAACTGGTTGACGTAATTGGGCAAGGGTTCGTGCTGCTTGAGCACCGTGCCCAAAACCGAAGCAATGCAAATGAGCGACAGCAGCGAGATGGAAAAGCGCATCGACGACAACAGCTCCACTGCCGCACGAAGGGTGCGAGAGGAGCTGGAAATGTCCATGCCTTGGGTGGAAACTGTCATGGGTAGGTAGTGTCTGGCCGAGTTGGATCGACCATCCAAAAACGTGCCTCAAAAAAAAGCGGGCCTTGAAAAGACCCGCTTGGATGGAAAGGCCTGAAAAACCTGTCGAATTTAACGCAATCCGGCGATGTAATCAGAGACCGCCTTGATTTCACGGTCATTCATCTTGGCCGCCACCATGCTCATTTGCATGGAGTTTTTGCGCGTGCCTTCGCGGAATGACAGCATTTGAGTGGTCGTGTAGTCGGCATGCTGGCCCGACAGACGGGGATACTGGGCTGGCAAGCCAGCACCATTGGGGCTATGGCAGCTGGCGCAAGCGGGCACTTGGCGATCGGCAATGCCACCGCGGTAAATGCGCTCACCCAGGGCCACGGTATCTTTGTCTTTGGCAAAACCGGGCTTGGCGGCCTTGCTGCTGACCCAGTAGGCGATGTTGCGCATGTCTTCGTCGCTCAATTGCGAGGCAAAGCCGCTCATGATCGCATTGGCGCGCTTGCCGGACTTGAATTCTTGCAATTGCTTGATCAGGTACTCGGGGTGTTGCTGGGCCAACTTGGGGTTGGCGGGCGTACCCGAGTTGCCATCGGCGGCGTGACAGGCTGCGCAAACGGCGCCAAAACTGGCCTCACCTTTGGCCAAATCGGGCTTGGCCGCTTTGGGGGCTGCATCGGAGGCAAAAACAGAACCGGCCACCAGGGCGGCCATCAGGAAAACATTAATCGACTTCATGGGCGACATCCAAAATTAGGCGCAAAACCATGGGATTCTACAATGGCGCAAGTCCAGGTTTTCTGACGACCCCCATTTTTGCCTGAGGCGAGCCCCATCCATGTCTACAAAACCCACCGCAAGCCCTGCTGCCCCATCGGCAGGTACCTTGCCCGCAGCGACCGTCACCCCCATGGGCTGGATGCACACGGCCCGCTTTTTGACCACGGCAGCCCAGTTGCACCACCTGCCCCCCATCGATGTACCTGAAATTGCGTTTGTGGGCCGCTCCAATGCCGGTAAGTCCACCTGTATCAACACCCTGACGCAGCAAAAGCAACTCGCTTTCGCCTCCAAAAAGCCCGGCCGCACCCAGCACATCAACTTGTTTGCCCTGGGCAAGCAAGGCGTGACCGACGCGGTGTTGGCCGATTTGCCGGGCTATGGCTATGCGGCCGTGCCCAAGCAAGACAAGATCCGTTGGCAACGGGTCATGGCCAATTACCTGGTCACCCGCGAGAATTTGCGCGGCATCGTGCTTTTGTGTGACCCGCGCTTGGGCCTGACCGAACTCGACGAAGTCCTTCTCGATGTGATCAGGCCTCGGGTGCAAGAGGGCTTGAAGTTCCTGATCCTGCTCACCAAGGCTGACAAACTCACCCGTGTGGAAGGCGCCAAAGCCCTGTCGATTGCGCGACTGCAGGCGGGGGGCGGAGAAGCCAAACTGTTTTCTGCCTTGAAAAAACAAGGCGTGGACGACGTGGCGCAATTGCTCTGGGACTGGTCACACAGCGACCCTTTGCTCAGCCCTTCAGAAACCGAAACTGTCAACGACGAGCCGCCTGGCGAAGACTGAAAACCCTGCGGCACGCCCTCTCACGGAGACTCCATGATCGAGACCTGGGCCCAAAGCCTGCCCCACGGCATCACCCTGAGCTGCCGCGCCGCCGGTCAGCGCGGACGACCTGTTTTGCTCTTTTTGCACGGCTTCCCAGAAGGCGCTTTCATTTGGGACGAACTGCTGCACTTTTTTGCG
>CANGKR010000054.1 GCA_947454355.1 Comamonadaceae bacterium | reverse complement strand
TACCGCCAGATCGCTCAGCAATTGCGCGAATGGATGCGCACGCAAGGTTTTGCGCCCGGCGAGCGCCTGCCCGCTGAGCGGGAGCTGGCTGTGCAATGGGGGGTGAGCCGCTCATCCCTGCGCGAGGCGGTGATTGCCTTGGAGGTGGAAGGCGCCATCGAAGTACGCACGGGCTCGGGCATTTACGTCACCGCGCTGGCTATGCAGCCTGCGCCACGAGCTCAAGCCGCCGAGTCTGCCGACTGGGGGCCGCTGGAGATCATGCGGGCGCGCGAATTGATCGAATCGGAAATGGCGGCCTTGGCCGCAACCCACGCCAGCCGCGCTGATTTGAAAGCTGTGGCCAAAGCCCTCAAGCACATGAAAGTCCAAGCCGGTCGCAACCAGATGCCACGCGAAGGGGACGAAGCCTTTCACATGGCCATTGCCACAGCCTGCGGCAACAGCGTGCTGGTCGACACTCTGCACACCTATTGGCAAGCACGCAGCGCCGCGATGTTTGAACGTTTGAGCGACTATTTTGAAAATCCGGTGTCCTGGCGCGCAGCCATTGCCGAACACGAGAGCATTTACACCGCCTTGTTCGCCCACGATGCGCCTGCAGCACGCCGGGCGATGAAACACCACCTGAAACAAACCCATCAACGCTACAACGCGCAATGGCGCAGCCTTTGAAATTAGAAAGCACCACATGACCACACCCGTACAAACTTATATCCGCTTGCACCCCGCCGATGACGTGGTAATCGCCCGCAGTCAATTGATGAGCGGCAACCAGATCGAGGGCTTGGCCGTGCGGGGCTTGATTCCCCCGGGCCACAAAATCGCCACCCGCGCCATGGCTGCGGGTGAGCCGGTACGGCGTTACAACCAGATCATTGGCTTTGCCAGTCAAGCCATTGCTGCAGGTGAGCATGTACACGTGCACAACCTGAACATGGGCCCCGAAAAAGGCAACTTTGCGCGAGACTATGCATTTTGTGCCGACCTCAAACCAGCAGCCCCCAAGCAGCACGCCACCTTCCAAGGCATTGTGCGTGCCGATGGCCGCGTGGCTACGCGCAACTACATCGGCATCTTGTCGAGCGTGAATTGCTCGGCCACCGCCGCTCGGGCGATCGCAGACCACTTCTCGAAGATCAACAACCCCAGCGCGCTGGCGAATTTCCCGAACGTCGATGGCGTGGTCGCCTTGACCCACGGCACCGGCTGCGGCATGGACACCGAAGGCACGGGCATGCAGATCCTGGAGCGCACCTTGGCTGGTTACGCCACCCACGCCAATTTCGCGGGTGTGGTGGTCGTAGGTTTGGGCTGTGAAGCCAACCAGCTCCAAACCTGGCTGGCCCACAGCGGATTGCAGGAAGGCTCGACGCTTCACACCTTCAACATCCAGGACACGGGCGGTACCGCCAAGACGGTGAAAAAAGGCATTGAATTTGTCCAGCGCATGCTGCCTGTGGCCAATGCGGTGCAGCGCGTGCCCTGCAGCGTGGAGCACATCACCGTGGGCTTGCAGTGCGGCGGTTCGGACGGCTATTCAGGCATCAGCGCCAACCCGGCACTGGGCGCCGCAGTCGATTTGCTGGTGCAGCATGGCGGTACCGCCATTTTGAGCGAAACCCCCGAGATTTATGGCGCAGAACATTTGCTGACGCGCCGCGCCGTTCGCCGCGAAGTGGGCGAGAAGCTGGTCGAGCGCATACGCTGGTGGGAACACTACACAGAGATCAACCAGGGCGAGATGAACAACAACCCTTCACCAGGCAACAAAGCGGGCGGCTTGACCACCATCCTCGAAAAGTCTTTGGGCGCCGTGGCTAAAGGCGGCACCAGCAACCTCGAAGCGGTCTACGAATACGCAGAACCCGTCAAAGCTCATGGCTTTGTCTACATGGACACACCTGGCTATGACCCGGTCAGCGCCACCGGACAGGTGGCGGGCGGCGCCAATGTGATTTGCTTCACCACGGGTCGCGGCTCAGCTTACGGCTGCGCGCCTTCGCCATCGCTCAAATTGGCCACCAACACGGCGCTGTGGCAAAAGCAGGAAGAAGACATGGACATCAATTGCGGCGAGATCGTCGATGGCCAAGTCTCGATCCAAGAGATGGGTGAGCGGATTTTCCAGCACATCCTGGCCTGCGCATCGGGCCAGCTCAGCAAGAGTGAGCAGCATGGCTATGGTCAAAACGAATTCGTACCGTGGCAAGTCGGCGCGGTGATGTAAACCCTTTTTTCGAAAGACACTCCATGAACCATTTGATGAACGCTCAAGACCTTGAGAACCAAATCACCGCCTTGTTCACCCAAGCCGGCAGCACGCCCCAAGAGGCGCGACAAGTAGCCGCCAATCTGGTCATGGCCAATCTGAGCGGCCACGACTCGCACGGCGTGGGCATGGCACCGCGTTATGTGGACGCGATTTTGGAGGGCAACCTCTCTCCCAATACTGGCGTCGCAGTCAAAGTCGACACCGGCATGCTGCTGGGACTCGATGGCCAGCATGGCTTCGGTCAGGTGGTGGGCGTGCAAGCCATGGAGATGGCTTTTGAGCGGGTCCAGCAGCATGGGGCCTGCATCATGTCGCTGGCCAGTGCACACCATTTGGGCCGCATCGGGCATTTTGCAGAAATGGCCGTGGCCCGGGGCTGGGTGTCTTTGCATTTCGTGAGTGTGTTTTCCCGACCCGTGGTGGCGCCATTTGGCGGCGGGGATGGCCGCTTTGGCACCAACCCCTGCTGCATTGGTATTCCCTTGGGCTACGGGGACAACCAGCAAGAACCCTTTGTGCTCGACTTTGCCACCAGCCGCGTGGCCCAAGGCAAGATGCGCGTGGCACACAACGAGGGACGCGAAGTGCAACCGGGCACCTTGATCGATGAGCAGGGTCACCCCACCAACAAACCCGGCGTGGTGGTGGTGCCGCAAAGCAATGGCCGCATGGGCGCTTTATTGCCCTTTGGCGAATACAAAGGCTTTGGCATGGCCGTGGCCTGCGAATTGTTGGGCGGTGCATTGAGCGGTGGTGGCACCTGGCACACCCAGCCAGATGGCCGCCGCGCTGTGCTCAACAGCATGTTGACCGTGATCATCGATCCGGCACGCTTAGGCACGCAAATGAGTTTCGCGCAGGAGTCTCTTGCTTTTGTGGAATGGCTGCGCCAAAGCCCAGATGCCCCAGGCAGCGCGGGTGTGCGGCTGGCCGGTGAACCCGAGCGGGCTGCACGCGCCGATCGCTTGAAAAACGGCATCCGCGTTGACGACGCCACTTGGCAAGAAATTCTGGGAGCGGCCCAGAAACTGGGCATCAGCCTTTGAGTTTTGGCTTCAGGCCATCAAGGCCAAGCAGGCGTCCAGGTGTGTCAGCACCGAGCGCTTGAAGCCTGAGCGGACATACTGCTGTAAACGACCCTGAGTGAAGGCCATCAACCAAGACGCCTTGATCTGAGCATCGACGCTGGGGGTGGCCGAATCAGCGGCGCCTTCGCGCAGGGTTTGACGCAGCGCTGCTTCGATCTTTTCAAACAAGAAGTTGACCCGCTCTTGCAAGCGCGCATGCTCTAACACCAAGGCCTCGCCCGTCATCACCCGGGTCATGCCAGGATTTTTATCGGCAAATTGCAAGACCAGGGTCACGATACGGGTAGCCTGAATATGGCCGGGGGCTTCGCGTTCCTGCACCTGACGGATCAAGGCCATCAAGGCGTTTTCAATGAAGTCGATCAAGCCTTCAAACATCTGGGCTTTACTCGCAAAATGCCGGTACAGCGCTGCTTCGCTCACGCCCAAACGGGCGGCCAGCGCCGAGGTGGTGATGCGCTCATCGCCTTGCTCAAGCATGGTCGCCAGCATGCGCAGGATCTGCACACGGCGCTCGCCAGGACGTGGGCGTTTGCGTACTGCAGGGGTATCGTCTTCGTGCAGGTCTTCAGCCATGGCTCAGCGGCTTCGGATCATGGTGCCGAAGGCCTGTTCGGTCAGAATTTCGAGCAGCATGGCATGCGGCACACGGCCATCGATGATGTGCACCGCGTTGACACCGCTCTTGGCCGCATCCAACGCACCCGCGATTTTGGGGATCATGCCGCCACTGATGGTGCCGTCTGCGCACAATTCGTCGATGCGGTAGGGCGTCAGCTCGGTGAATAATTTTCCTTCTTTGTCCAACACACCGCGGATGTTGGTGAGCATCAGCAATTTTTCGGCCTGCAGCACAGTGGCCAGTTTGGCTGCGACCACATCGGCGTTGATGTTGTAGCTTTCGTTGTTCTCGCCAAAACCGATCGGGCTGACCACCGGAATGAAAGCATCGTCTTGCAAGGCCTTGAGGATGGACGGGTCGATGCTCACAATGTCACCCACCTGCCCCACGTCGTGCACCTTACTGGGGTCTTGGCTGTCGATCAGTCGCAGTTTTTGGGCGCGGATCAAACCGCCGTCTCTGCCGGTGAGGCCCACGGCTTTGCCACCTGCACGGTTGATCATGCCCACGATGTCTTGTTGCACTTCGCCGCCCAGCACCCACTCAACCACTTCCATGGTTTCAGCATCGGTCACGCGCATGCCTTGAATGAATTCGCCTTTTTTACCAAGACGGCTCAGGGCGTTTTCGATTTGGGGTCCGCCGCCATGCACCACCACGGGATTCATGCCCACCAGTTTGAGCAGCACCACATCTTCGGCAAAGGCTTGCTGCAGGGCAGGGTCAGTCATGGCGTTGCCGCCGTATTTGATGACCAATGTCTTGCCTTGGAACTTGCGGATGTAGGGCAAGGCCTGCGCCAAGATTCCGGCCTTCATTTGTGGCGTCACATCGCTGTGGAGGTTGTCAGTCATGGTGTGTGTCTTTTCAAAAATACGCAATCGGTGGTCAAGTGGCCGCGTTCATGCAGTAGTCAAAATTTCAGCCAGCATTCTGTCTACTCCTTGCTCCCAGGGCGGCAAGGTCAGACCGAAGTTTTCTTGAAGCTTGGTGGTGTCCATCCTCGAATTGTGCGGTCTGCGCGCTGCCGTGACAAAGGCACTGCTGGGCACCGGGGCCACTTCTTGAGCTCGCCATTCAGTTGAAGGCTGCAAGCGGCGAGCTGTCTCGATCACATGGCTGGCATAGCCATGCCAGCTGGTGTGGCCTGTTGCGACCAAATGGTAAATGCCCGATGTCGCGCGGCCTTGCAGGGCCTGCACCAAGGCGTGGGCTGTCACGTCGGCAATCAAATCCGCGCCTGTCGGGGCGCCCCACTGATCGTTGATCACCGTCAGACGATCGCGCTCTTGGGCCAAGCGCAACATGGTCTTGGCGAAGTTGCCTCCACGGCTGGCATAGACCCAGCTGGTGCGAAAAATCAAATGCTGGCAGCCGCTGTGGGCGATGGCGATTTCACCGTCTTGTTTGGTACGACCGTAAACATTGAGGGGTGACGTGATGTCGCTTTCACGCCAGGGTGTTGACCCTTCGCCGTTGAAGACATAGTCGGTCGAATAATGCACCAGCCAAGCACCTACCTCGCGAGCGGCTTGCGCCAAGGCCTCAGGGGCGGTGGAATTCAAGACCGTGGCCAGTTCGTGCTCGGATTCTGCAAGGTCCACGGCAGTGTGCGCGGCCGCGTTGACGATCACATGGGGCCGATGGTTCCGCACAGTTTGGGCCAGTTCATCGGGGCGGTTCAAGTCACCGCAAGCCACGGTGCTGTGGCGATCAAGCGCCAGCACTTGGCCCAAAGGGGCCAGGCTGCGTTGCAGCTCCCAACCGACTTGACCATTTTTGCCGAGCAACAAGATCTTCATGGGTTGCCTGCGGCGTATTGCTTTTGCACCCACTCGCGGTAAGCGCCGCTTTGCACATTGCTCACCCACTGCGGGTGGGCCAAATACCATTCCACAGTTTTGCGGATGCCACTCTCAAAGGTTTCGGCCGGCTTCCAGCCCAGCTCTTGCTCGAGTTTGCGTGCGTCGATCGCGTAACGTCTGTCGTGCCCTGGGCGGTCGGTCACGTAAGTGATTTGACCAGAGTAGCGACTGCCATCGGCCCTAGGGCGCAATTCGTCGAGCAATTGACACACCGTATTCACGATCTCGATGTTGGGCTTTTCATTCCAGCCGCCCACGTTATAGGTTTCTCCCAGCCTGCCGGCTTCAAGCACCCGCCGGATCGCGCTGCAGTGGTCTTTGACATACAACCAATCGCGCACTTGCATGCCGTCGCCATACACCGGCAGGGGCTTGCCTGCCAAGGCGTTGACGATCATCAAAGGGATCAGCTTTTCGGGGAAGTGGTAGGGACCATAGTTGTTGCTGCAATTGGTGGTCAGCACTGGCAAGCCATAGGTGTGGTGCCAAGCCCGCACCAAGTGGTCAGACGCGGCCTTGCTGGCCGAATACGGGCTGTTGGGCTCGTAGCGGTTCGTTTCTGCAAAGGCAGGATCGTCTTTGGACAGCGAACCGTAAACCTCATCGGTGGAGACATGCAAAAAGCGGAAAGCGGTTTGGCGGTCTGAGGGCAAGCCGCTCCAGTAACCGCGGACCGCATCCAGAAGGCGAAAGGTGCCAACGATGTTGGTTTCGATGAACTCACCGGGGCCATGGATAGAGCGGTCCACATGACTTTCAGCGGCAAAGTTGACCACCGCCCGGGGCTGGTGCTCGGCCAGCAAGCGGGTCATCAAAGCGCTGTCGCCGATGTCGCCATGCACAAACACGTGGTGAGGATGGCCCTGCAGGCTGGCCAGGGTTTCCAGATTGCCGGCATAGGTCAGTTTATCGAGATTGACCACGGTTTCCGAAGAGGCCGCAAGCCAGTCCAGCACAAAGTTGGCACCGATAAAGCCGGCACCGCCGGTCACAAGAATGGTCATACAAATACTAGGTTGCAACGCGATCAGCGACACGGGCCGAGGGCGCAATAGCGAGTCTTGCAGATTTTAGAAGCACTTGCGCTGTCCAAGGGCCGTCCGCTGCGGTTACAGTGTGAAAACACACCGACAGGAGTCTTTCATGTCCACAAAATCACCACACCCTGCGGCCGAACCGACCGAAGAATCTTCGCAGCATATCTGGCTGGCCGGATTGGGTGCTATGGCCAAAGCACAGTCGCAAGGCACCAAAGCTTTCGAGGCCTTGATTGCAGACGGCCTGGCCTTCCAGCGCAAGACCCACAGCGCTGCGCAAGAAAAGATCAAGGAAGCCACTCAGCACTTGAGCCATTTGGCCACCGACTTTGGACAGCAGACCACCGGCCGCATCGACCGGCTCGAGCATTTGTTTGAAGATCGCGTAGCCAGGGCATTGACGCGATTGGGCATCCCGTCCCTGGCCGACATCCAAGCCTTGCAGCAACGCGTGGCCGATCTGGAAAACCAATTGGCCGCGAAAGCGAAACCCCAGCCAGCGTCCAGAAAACAGCCATCTCAAGCGGTGGCCAAAGCCCCATCCCCCAAGCCGACTGCCAAGCGCAGCGCCCCCAAAGCCCGCTGATCTCAAACGAACATGGTCAAGAAAGCACCCCGCCGGACTGCTGAGCGCATTGCCAGCGTTTCGCTGGACCTGTTCAATCGTTTTGGCGAACCCAATGTCTCGACCACGCTGATTTCATCGGAGCTGAGCATCAGCCCCGGTAATTTGTACTACCACTTCCCGGCCAAAGACAAACTGGTGAGCCATTTGTTTGACCGCTATGAAAGCGAGGTCCTGGGCCTGATGGCGGCCAGCGGTGACGTGCAGGATGTAGAAGACGCTTGGTTCTTTTTGCATTCGCTGTTCGAGCTGATTTGGGAATACCGCTTTCTGTACCGTGACCTGAACGATTTGCTGTCGCGCAACAGGCACTTGGAAACCCACTTCAAGTCGATTCTGGAAAGCAAAACCGCTGCCTTGCGGCATTTACTGGAGTCGATGGTGCATGCCAAACACTTGCAGATGGACGCGCACACTGTAGAAACGCTGTCCGCCAGCATGTCGGTGGTAGTGACCTATTGGCTGAGCTACGAGTATGTTCGCGATCCACACCACGCCATGGAAGAGCAAAGCGCGGGGCTGGCCTTATCACGCGGGGCCAAACATGTACTGGCCCTGTTGACGCCTTATCTGCGCACGGATGGGCAGCGAGCGCATTTACAAAGCCTGACGGCTGCCTACACCTGAGCGCGCCTCAAGCCTTTGCGAAGCGGTGCATGGCCAGAGTCAGCAGTCCATCGAAAATCAAGCTGTCGACCAATTCAAACTGGATCTGCATGCTCGGCGCCATTTTCCAACCCGCACCGCCGGTCATCACGCACATGGGCTCTTGACCGGTGTGTTGACGCAAATGCGTGACCATGCGCTCGCAAGCCCCAGCAATGGCAAAGGTACCGCCACTGGTGAGCGCATCGCTGGTATTGGTGGGAAATTCACGCACCTCGCCGGTGGGCACATGCAAACCGGCGGTGCCTGATTCAAGGGCCCGCAGCATGATGCCATGGCCCGGCAAGATGATCCCACCCAGAAAGCGGCCGTCAGTGTCGATGGCTTCCACCGTCACCGCCGTGCCCACCATGACCACAATCAAAGGCCGCGCCGGCCCTTGCGCAAGCATGCGCTGGCGGGCACCGATCATGGCCACCCACCGGTCCGAGCCGAGTCGGGTGGGATGGTCATAGCCGTTTTGCAAGCCAGCCTCTGATGCACTGGAGACCACCCATTGAGGGGCAAAGTCCCATAATTCCATTTGTTCCTGAACCCGTCGCTTGACGGCATCCCCCGCGACCACGCAACCGATCATGCGGGAGGGCACTGGCAAGTTTGCCCAAGGCCCCTCGGAGAGTCTTTCGATGTTTTCCAGGAATTCCGCGCCCTGGGCCAGCACCTTGGCTTGGGGATGGGCTTGTTCATACAACGCCCATTTCAATCGGGTATTGCCAACGTCTAAGGCCAGTAAGTTCATTCGAGGATCATAATGAATTGGATGTTCCCCATTATCACTCTGCCCCAGAACGCGGATGCGTTCACGCGCGGCCAAGTCTATGGCCGCATGGCCGATGCGCGCATCAAGCATTCGATCCTGACGTATGCCAAGATGTTCGCCTGTTGCGGAATCGACTGGCAGCAAGCGCGCTTGCGGGCGCGCAGCTACATGGAAGTCATCTCGTCCCTGGACGAGACCCTGATGCAGGAAATGCAAGGCATCGCGCAAGGCAGCGGCTGGGACCTGGATGACATTTTGGCGCTCAATTGCCGCACGGAGATCTTGCCGCCGAGTTTCATGAGCGATGACCGGCATGACGCGCAAGCCGCTCTGGAAGCGAACCGCTTGGCCGGCTTGCCCGACTGGGAAGCTGACACGCCGATCGACCCCATGGTGAATGATGGGGAATGCACTGCCATGTGTGTGCAAGGTCACGTCAGTGGTGATCGGCATACTTGGTTCGCCCAAAACTGGGACTGGATCGGTCGCCAACGCCAAGCCTTGGTGATACTGCAAACCCACGACCACCAAGGTCGAGCCTTGGTCACACTGACCGAGGCCGGCATGCTGGCCAAAATCGGTATGAATGCCAGTGGGTTTGCCTTGGGCTTGAACATTCTGCGATCGCACACGGATGGCGCTCAGCCGGGTGTGCCTGTGCACATTGCGCTGCGGCACCTGTTGTCTTGCGACTCATTGGCCCATGCCCGCGAACGCATGGACGTGATGCATCAGTTGGGCTTTGGCTCCGCCTCCAACATTCCATGTGCCGATGCACAAGGCGAAGTGGCCTGCTTCGAGATGGCCCCTGCCGGCTGGGCCGAGTGCCGGCCCGAGAACGGGGTGGTGGTGCACACCAACCATTTCCTGTGCGAGTCGCTGGTGCAAGAACAATCGCCCATGGGGTCGACCCTGTCGAGCCTGCCTCGCCTGACCACTGCGGCCGCACACGGGGCTCAACCGAGTTTGGGCTTTGCACAATTGCAGGAATTCTTGCGCGATGAATCTGATGGTTATCTGTCGATTTGCCGCTCACCGAATCCGGCGCTGCCGCCAGAGGGCCGCGTGGAGAGTGTGGCCGGCATCATCATGAATACCAGCACACGGCAGATATGGATTGCCCCGGCCGTGCCCAGCCAAGTGGCCTTTGAAGAACTGACCGGACTCTGGAATTGAGCCCCGGTCAAATGAACAGCTCAGCTGCCGTTGGCGATAGCCTGCTGCGCTTTGCGGATGGCGTTTTGAGCATCTGAATCGCTCAGGTTGGGCGCGGAGGTCTCGCCCACCTGCAGCAACAAACCCAGCACCTTGGCACCGTGCTCAATGGCGATCGAGCCATATTTGATGTCACCCTGCACCAGACTGTCGGTGTGCAATTCAACCCGGTCATGGGCATGGATATTGCCAGCCACCTTGCCCGCGACGACCACACGGTGGGCCACGATGTCGCCTTGCACCTCACCCGAAGTGCCAATCACCACGGTAATCGACTCTTCCTTGGACGACTCGACATTACCTACCACTTTGCCGTCAATGCGGATGCTCTCGAGCAGCAGCATACGACCCTGAATGGCGGTGTTTTTGCCGATGATGGTGTCAAACTTTTCGGGCGTTGATTTGAAAGTGGCACTCTTGTTTTTGGCAAACTTGCTGAACATCTAAGACTCCTCTGAAGAAAACGGAAATTACTTGCGCAAGGCAGCCAACACCCGAGTGGGATTGATGACTTCCTCTTTGAACATGATCTCGTAATGCAAATGGGGGCCCGTGGATCGCCCAGTATTACCCAAGGCGCCAATTTCAGTTCCACGCTCAATTCTGTCACCTTCGGCGACTTTGCGCTGACTTAAATGTGCGTAACGCGAGTGAAAACCCTGAGCGTGTGCCACTTCGACCCAATTTCCATAGGCGCCCGACCATTCTGAGCGGGTCACCACGCCGGGTGCGGTGGCAAGCACAGGGGCTCCCACTGGAGCCACGAAATCCAGCCCTTCATGCCGGCTGGGGCGGCGTGAGTGGCCGTGTCCATTCCCTCGCCGAGCGGAACGCGTCTGAAGCGATCCCACGAAATAGCCTTGAATGGCCCGCCTTTACCGTCCATAGCGGACACATCGTCCACCGACAGGGGCTTCATCAGGCTCTCGATCTTGTTGAGGGCGGCGATTTCGTTTTTGTCGGCTTCGAGTTTCTGGACATGGGCCCACAAAGTTTTGTACTGGGTATTGAGGGCATCGAGTTTCTCGCGGTATCCAGCCTCCAAACGCATTTGCTCGCTGGCGGTGGTGACGCCGCCCATACTTTGGGCCAAGGACGGGTTCAATTCAATGGCCACGCGCAAGCCCACCCAATGAAATACAAAACCACACAAGACCAGGACGGTGGCCAACGCACCCACCAACCACATGACTTTGCGTGCTGTGATCGAATAAGTTTGAACCTGCCCAATCGGTCCGGACACCCAAATGAGTTGCATCGCCCTGCTTTCATGAAACCCTGTACGGCTTACATTTTAGCGACGAGAAACAATTCCTAAATACAAAAATTAATTAAAAATATGATCTTTATGTTTAAATAATTGGCCTTGCAATCGGGCAGGCATTTTCATAGGCTTTGGAGGCCCGCAGCACCAGGGCATCGCCAAACATGGGGCCGACCAACTGAAGGCCCATGGGCAATCCATCGCGCGTCAAACCACAAGGGATGGTGCTGGCCGGTTGCTGTGTGAGGTTGAAAGGATAGCTGAAAGGCGTCCAGCCGAGCATGCTCTCGGGGCTCAAGGGCGAGTGACCGGCGGGCAAGGCATCGAAAGCCGGCACCGCCACGGCGGGGGTAGCGATCAGGTCGAAATTCTGCATGAACTGGCGCATGTGCGTACCGAGTTGACCGCGTCGCTGGTTCAGGTGCTGGACATCCAGGGCCGACAGGCGTGAGCCCATCTCGGCCTCGGCACGGAAGTCCGGATCGGCCACGCTTTGCTGCTCAGGAGACAAGGTGTTCCATAAAGTCCATGCACCGAGGAACCACAGGCCGGTGGTGATCTCCAGCGGGTCTTCGATGCCCGGGTCGATCTGCTCCACATGGGCGCCCAGACCTTCCAGCACCCTCACGGCCGCCTGCACAGCTTGGGCAATTTCAGGGTGCACATTGTTAGCAAAACCCAATGTAGGCGAGTAGGCGATGCGCAGTCCGCGGACGCCTTCGTTCAATCCTTGGGTGTAATCCACAGGGTCGTAGGCCAGTGATGTCCAGTCGCGAGCGTCGGGCCGCTTAATGACGTTCATCATCAAGGCCGCATCTTGAACGCTCATGGTGTGGGGCCCCAAATGGGCCACCGAGCCAAATGGCGACAAAGGGTAGGCCGGAACACGACCGAAACTGGGCTTGAGACCGAAGTTGCCACAAAACGCAGCCGGAATGCGCACGCTACCGGCCCCGTCGGTGCCCACACCGATGGGCCCCAAGCCCGCAGCCACGGCGGCTGCGGTACCACCCGACGAGCCACCAGGCGTTTTGTTCAGGTTCCAAGGATTGCGGGTGATGCCGGTGGCGGGCGAATTGGTCTCGCCCTTGCAGCCAAATTCAGGCGTGGTGGTTTTGCCGAGCAACACGGCACCCGCTTCGCGCAAACGAGCGGTGACAGGGGCATCCACCTCCCAGGCCTGGTGCGGGTCGATTGTACGGCTGCCACGCAAGGTTGGCCAGCCCCGCGTCAAAATCAAATCCTTGATGGTGGTGGGCACACCTTCCAATGTGCCAACCGGTGCCCCGCTTTGCCGATGTGCATGCCAGCGGGCTTCGCTTTGGGCTGCACTGGCCAATGCGGCCTCGCTGTCCACTAAGCAGAAGGCGTTGATCAAAGGATTCACACGATCGGTGCGCGCCAGCACCGCTTGGGTGACTTCCACCGGGGAGGTTTCTCCCCGGGCATACATGTCCAACAAGGTGTGTGCAGGTAGTTGGGTCAGGTCGAGGCTCATGGTCGTGTCCTGGTTTGGGGGCTGAGTTTTTTCCAAGGCAAATCACCGGGGTCGGCCGCCATGGGCCCGGGGGCTTTGGCGACCAGCACGTGGCTGGCGATGGGGGTGAAATCGGCGCGAAAGTGGTTGGAACTTTTGACCACCACGATTTTCATGTGCTCTGGGTGAATGCCCACGGCGCGAAACAATTCACGGTCCAGCATCTGCATCTTGCCACTGGCCACGGCGATGTAAATCCCCTCGATCTCCAAACAAGCACTGGGGCCGGTCTGGATGGTGGAGCCTTTCATCATCGGGCCGAGCAGTCGGCAACGGCCATCACTGATGGCCCGCACCGTAAATCGCCCTTGTAGCGGTGGATCGCTCAAGCCCCCACTGAAAATCGGAACGGCCTTGCCCAAGCTGCATTCGATTTGCGCGCCGACACCGGCCTCGCAAGCCATGCGGGCAGCTTCGGGGTCGTAGAGCAAACCCAGCGCCACTTGCTGCGGAAATTGACGCCCCGCTCCCTGCTGCAGCAAGGCGTGCAACATGCCGGTGGTGTTGCTGTCGCCACCCGCCCCGGGGTTGTCCTGGGTATCGGCCAGCACAACAGGCGCGGTGTGCTGAGCAGCCAAAGACAAAGCTTGGGACACGGCTTCGCGTGCTGGCAACCATTCGGGTCGCCACAGGTCGGGCTGACCAGCTGACGCATACAAACGCTCCACGGCCATACGAGCCTGCTCGCCATGAGCCCAGATCACAGGGCCACATTCTTCAAAATCAGACGCTGGAAAACCCATGCAAAAACTCAACATGGCGCCGTGTTCGCGGTCCAGCGCTATCAACTGTTCATACACCTCTTTGGCCGGAGCCATCCAGGTGCTTTGGGCATTCAATGCAATCAGATATGGAAAGCGCTGCACATGCAAAGGCTCCTTGCGGCCCAGCTTCAAGCGCCTTTGCATCAATTGCGCCGCCAACTCACCGGTAGCCGCCATGTCCACATGCGGGTAGGTGCGGTAGGACACCAAGCCATCGGATTCGCGCAGCATGCGCGCAGTCACGTTGGCGTGCAAATCCAGGCTGGCCACGATCGGCACTGCCGGGCCCACAAGCTGACGCAGCCGCGCAATCAACTCGCCTTCGCTGTCGTCGGCATGTTCGGCCACGGCCGCACCATGCAAATCCAGATAGATCCCATCCAAGCCATGCGCCATTGCCGCTTGCGCATCCTGCAAGATGGCCTGAGCGATGCGCTCGAAAGCATCTTGCGTGACGTAAGACGAAGGACTGGCACCAGCCCAGGCGGAGGGCAGAAGCTCCCATTGCCAACGGCGGGCTTGGTCAATGAAACCACCAATGGGAATGTTCACCCCCGTCAGTTGGTCCACCATGGCTTGCCCGCGCACATAAGCTGGAAAAGCTTCTCCGGTGTTAAAAGCTGCCCAATCGGCCAGACTGGGGGCAAAGGTGTTGGTCTCGTGCTGATAACCAGCGATCAGGATGCGCGTCATGCAACGCCCTTGGTGAGTGGGTAAAAGTTCAATCCGTTCAGAACGCCGCCGGGGCCGCGTCAAAGAGCTTGCGGGTGTAGGGGTGTTGCGGTTGGGCATACAGGTCTACAGTGCGCCCTTCTTCAACCATTTGCCCTTGGTGCATCACGATCACGCGGTCGCACAACTGGGCGGCCACGCGCAAATCATGGGTGATGAACAACATGCCCAAACCGAATTCCGCTTGAATGTCGCGCAGCAGCGTGAGGATTTGCGCTTGCACACTCACATCCAAAGCACTGACCGCTTCATCAGCGACCAACACTTTCGGCTGGCACGCCAGCGCCCTGGCAATGGCTAAGCGTTGACGCTGACCACCGCTGAATTGGGTGGGGTAACGCTGCAAAGCCTCAACAGGCAAACGCACCTTGTGCATCAAAGACTCGGCCAAGGCCCAGGCTTGATCGCGGGACATGCCAAAGTTCATGGCACCTTCAATAATTGAATCACCCACCGTACGGCGCGGATTGAGCGAGCGATTGGGGTCTTGGAACACCACCTGCACCAAGCT
>CANGKR010000053.1 GCA_947454355.1 Comamonadaceae bacterium | reverse complement strand
TTGCGGATCCGGTCCAACACCTCACCGGTCACCACATGGACATGCCAGGGCTGCGTGTTCATGGAAGACGGCGCCCATTTGGCGACTTCAATGATCTCTTCAATGACGTCACGAGGCACCGGTTTTTGCAGGTAACCGCGAATGCTTTTGCGGGCTTTGATCAGTTGGCTGAATTGCATGACTGTGAATGGAAAAGGGATGGACAACAAAGGGTTCAAATCGATACTAGCACCGGGTGGTGGACATCCAGTCACCTAAAGCAACTGCCAATTCAGACCCCAAAACCCTGTGCCAGGCCTTGCCGCAAACAGTCCACCAAAGCCGACACAGCGCGCGGCACATGCGGGGTGTAGGGCCGAATGGCGTAAATGCTTTCGGCAAAGGCCCCGATAGATGCCCACTCAGGCAAAACCCGCACCAATTTGCCTTGCCGCAAAGCGGTTTGAGCGCTGAAGTCCGGCATCAAAGCAATGCCCGCACCCATGAGGGCGGCTTCACGCAAGGCCTCGCTGTTGTTGGCCGCCAAATTGCCACTCACAGGCACAGTGATGCGCTCTGTCCCATGTTGAGCTCGCAAGGGCTCTAATGTCCAAGCCGGTGTTTCTTGCGAGCGTGGATAGTGCAGACAATTGTGGTGTTGCAAGTCGGTTGGGATTTGGGGCTCGCCCTTGCGGCGCAGATAGGCCCGGGTGGCCACCAGCACCGATGTGGTGGAACACAAAGCCCAGGCCACATGGGTGTCTGGCGGTCGGGCGGTGTGTCGAATGGCCAGATCAAACCCCTCGGTGGCCAGGGAACTCAAACGATCGGACAGGTCCAGCTCCATTCGCACCTCGGGGTGGACTTTTAGGAAATCAGACAACAAAGGCATCAATTGCTGACGCGCCAAAGCCACCGGGGCCGTCACCCGCACCAATCCGCTGGGCTGGGCGGCCATGTCACGCACTTGGGCAAAGCTGTGTTCAATCTGCTCGAACGAGGTTCGTGTGTCGTCCACCAGCCGCTGCCCGGCTTCGGTCAGGCGCACACTGCGGGTGGTGCGCTGCACCAGGGTGACTTTGGCGGCCCGCTCGAGTTCGGCAATGCGCTGGCTCATGGCGGCCTTGCTCACGCCCAAGCGTGCGGCAGCGGCCGTGTAGCTGCCCTGCTGCGCCAGCACACTCAGCCAGTGCAGGTGGGTCCAGAGGGTGTTGATTTTTTGGTCTTCCATGCTTGCATTGTTCACTATTTTGAACAATCAATTCACGGCTGAGTGCTTGTGGCAGGCCAGCATGCTGCCTACACTGGCCGACACAGACAAGGATGACCAAGCGCCCACCCTGTCCAAACCACCACAAACCCCTTCAGGAGACAAGCATGAGCATCACCCACATCGGTCATTACATTGGCGGCCAAGCCGCCGCAGGCGCTTCGGGCCGCAGCCAGCCCGTGACCAACCCCGCCACCGGCGCCGTGACCGGCAGCGTGGCCCTAGCCAACAGCGCCGAAGTGGCCCAAGCCGTAGCCGCTGCGCAAGCGGCCTTCCCCGCCTGGGCCGACACGCCACCTCTGCGCCGCGCCCGTGTGATGTTCAAGTTCCTCGAACTGCTGAACCAGCACAAAGACGAGCTGGCCCACATGATCACCGCCGAGCACGGCAAAGTGTTCACCGACGCCCAAGGCGAAGTCTCGCGTGGCATCGACATCGTGGAATTTGCCACCGGCATTCCACAACTGCTCAAGGGTGACTTCACCGACCAGGTCTCAACGGGCATCGACAACTGGACGCTGCGCCAGCCTTTGGGCGTGGTCGCGGGCATCACGCCCTTCAACTTCCCGGTCATGGTGCCCATGTGGATGTTCCCGGTGGCCATTGCAGCGGGCAACACCTTCATTTTGAAACCCAGCCCGACCGATCCAACACCGTCGCTGTTCATGGCCGAATTGCTCAAAAAAGCCGGTCTGCCGGACGGGGTGTTCAACATGGTGCAAGGCGACAAAGAAGCCGTGGACGCGTTGCTCGAGCACCCCGATGTCAAAGCCATCAGCTTTGTTGGCTCCACCCCGATTGCCAATTACATCTACGAAACGGGTGCCCACCACGGCAAGCGCGTGCAAGCCTTGGGCGGCGCCAAGAACCACCTGGTGGTCATGCCCGACGCCGACATCGACCAGACCGTGGACGCGCTGATTGGCGCAGGCTACGGCTCGGCAGGCGAGCGCTGCATGGCGATTTCGGTCGCGGTGCTGGTGGGCGATGTGGCAGACAAAATTTTGCCTAAGCTGATCGAGCGCACCAAAGCGTTGCAAGTGCTCAACGGCGAAAACCTGGCCGCCGAGATGGGCCCCATCGTGACGGACGCTGCGCGTCAACGCATCAAGGGCTACATCGACGCGGGTGTGGCCGAGGGCGCACAGCTGCTGGTGGATGGCCGCGAATTTGACGGCGCCAAGGCCGGTGCCGGTTGTGAGCAAGGTTTCTGGCTGGGCGGCACGCTGTTCGACAACGTGACCACCGACATGAAGATCTACAAAGAAGAAATCTTTGGCCCGGTCTTGAGCTGCGTGCGCGTGCCCGACTTTGCCACTGCGGTGCAAATCATCAACGACCACGAGTTCGGCAACGGCGTGAGCTGCTTCACCCGCGACGGCAATGTGGCCCGCGAGTTTTCACGTCGCATCCAGGTAGGCATGGTCGGCATCAACGTACCAATCCCCGTGCCTATGGCCTGGCACGGCTTTGGCGGCTGGAAGCGTTCGCTGTTTGGCGACATGCACGCCTACGGCGAAGAGGGTGTGCGCTTCTATACGAAGCAAAAGTCCATCATGCAGCGCTGGCCTGAGTCGATTGGCAAGGGTGCTGAGTTTGTGATGCCGACGGCCAAGTAAAGCGTTGAGGTCAAGTGGAACAGCTTCGGTGCCACATCCGCGCTCCGGGCTGGCCCGCCGGGCCTCATCAGTCGCTTCGCGCCAGCAAATCGGCGCAACGGGCCAGCCCGGAGCGCGGATGCTGCGACTTCTAAGTGCTTGACTTCTCATCCACAGGCACAATCGGCGGCAGAGGAAACAAGGTCAAACAATGAACGACAACACCTTTGACTACATCATCGTGGGCGGCGGCACAGCCGGCAGTCTGCTGGCCAACCGCCTGAGCGCCGACGCCAGCAAGCGCGTGTTGCTGATCGAGGCGGGCAAGAAAGACGATTACCACTGGGTGCACATCCCCGTGGGATACCTGTACTGCATTGGCAACCCGCGCACCGACTGGCTGTACGAAACCGAACCGGCACAAGGTCTGAACGGCCGCACCCTGCGCTATCCGCGTGGCAAGGTGCTGGGCGGGTGCTCCAGCATCAACGGCATGATCTACATGCGCGGCCAGTCGCGTGACTACGACCAGTGGGCCGCCATGACAGGTGACGAGTCCTGGCGCTGGGACCAGGCTCTACCTTACTTCAAGCTGCACGAAGACCACTACAAAGGCGCGAACGCATTTCATGGTGCCAAAGGCGCCAAGTCCGACCTGCTGGCCCCTGCCGATTTGCCTGAAGGGAGCTACCTGCACACCCTGCGCGGTCGCATCGCGGGCGGCGAATGGCGCGTTGAAAAGCAGCGCTTGCGCTGGGACGTGCTCGACGCCTTTGCCCAAGCGGCGCAGCAAGCAGGCATTCCGGCCACCGACGATTTCAACCGGGGCAACAACGAGGGCGTGAGCTATTTCGAGGTGAACCAGAAGGCTGGTTGGCGCTGGAACACGGCCAAGGCTTTTTTGCGGCCCACCTGCTACGCCCGCCCCAACTTTGAGCTGTGGAATAAGGCACAGGTCGCCAAGCTGATCTTAGAGACCCAAGCCGACGACAGCCAGCGCTGCACGGGCGCACAAGTGTGGACAGGCCTGGAGATGGTCGAGGTCAAAGCCGCCCGTGAGGTGATTTTGAGTGCGGGCAGCATCGGCTCAGTACAAATTTTGCAGCTCTCGGGCATCGGCCCCGCCGACTTACTCCAAAGCAAAGGCATTGAGGTCAAGCACGACCTGCCCGGCGTGGGCGCCAACTTGCAAGACCATTTGCAGATCCGCTCGGTCTATAAGGTCCAAGGCACCAAGACGCTCAACACCATGGCGAACAATTTGTGGGGCAAGGCCATGATCGGGCTGGAATACGCACTCAAGCGCACCGGCCCCATGAGCATGGCGCCCAGCCAGCTGGGGGCCTTCACCAAGAGCGACCCGTCGCAACCGCATGCCAACATCCAGTACCACGTCCAGCCGCTGAGCCTGGACGCTTTTGGCGAGCCACTTCACAGCTTCCCGGCCATCACCGCCAGCGTGTGCAATTTGAACCCCACCAGCCGCGGCACAGTGCAGATCAAGAGCGCCCGCTTTGAAGATGCACCCGCTATTGCACCCAACTACCTCTCGACCGATGTCGACCGCAAGGTGGCTGCTGACAGTCTGCGCGTGACGCGCGGCATCATGGCGCAGCCCGCCATGGCGCGGTTCGCGCCCGAGGAGTTCAAACCCGGTGTGCAATACCAGACCGATGAAGAGCTGGCCAAACTCGCAGGCGATATCGCCAGCACCATCTTCCACCCCGTGGGCACCACCCGCATGGGCCGTGCGAACGACCCGATGGCGGTGCTCGACTCCCACCTGCGGGTGCGGGGCATCGCGGGTTTGCGCGTGGTCGATGCGGGCGCCATGCCCACCATCACCAGCGGCAATACCAACAGCCCCACCCTGATGATGGCCGAAAAAGCCGCCCAATGGATTGCTCAAGAAGCCGAGCGCTGAACCCCTTCGGTCGGTCTTGAAGTGGCCTTGCAAGCTCCGGATTTACCCGCACCACGGGAAATCCCTGATGAAATGCACCAACTGGGGGCATTACAGTCCAACCACTCGATGACGGACTTCGGTTTCGTCACCACGAGGGACCGAGGAGACACCCGAGAACTCGAAACACAGACATCGGCCAACGATGCAGACTTGACTCACGCCGCTTCATGCGGCGTTTTTTTTGGATGAGACAATCCTCGCATGGAATTATTCGTGGTTTCGCTGGCCTCTTTGCTGGCAGGTTTGGTGGATTCGATCGTGGGTGGCGGCGGCTTGATTTTGATACCGGCCATGTTCGCCACATTCCCCTCAGCAGCGCCTGTGAATTTGCTGGGCACCAACAAAAGCGCATCGGTCTGGGGCACGGCCTTTGCCACCGTGCAATACAGCCGCCGTGTGCAAATGCAGTGGCATGCCCTGGTACCCGCAGCCCTGGCCGGTGCGATCGGCTCTTGGAGCGGTGCATGGTCGGTGCAGTGGATCGACCCCTCGATATTCCGCAAAGCCCTGCCCTTCATGCTCTTTGTGTTGCTGGCCTACACCCTGGCCAAGAAAGAATTGGGCCGCCACCATGCGCCCCGCTTTACTGGCCGGCCCGCCGCCGTGGCCGCAGCAGGCATCGGGCTGGTGATCGGTTTTTATGATGGATTTTTCGGTCCTGGCACTGGCAGCTTTTTGGTATTTGCCTTTGTGCGACTCATGGGCTATGACTTTTTGAATGCCTCAGCCTCGGCCAAACTGATCAACACCGCAACCAACTTTTCAGCCTTGGTTTTGTTTGCCATTCAAGGCCATGTGTGGTGGCATTTGGCGGTGGTCATGGCCTTGGCCAACATCGTGGGCAGTCTGATCGGCACGCGCCTGGCCTTGAAGCATGGTGCGGGCTTTGTGCGCATCGTCTTCATCGCGGTGGTCAGCGCCTTGATTGTGAAAACAGGCTACGACAGCGGGCTCATGTTTTGAGTCGCAGGCGCCAGCTGCCCGCATATTGGGCCAGCGCCACACCCAGCAAGGTCACCCCTGCGCCAGCCATTTTGATGCCGCTGTAATGCTCGCCCGACAAGGCCCAAGCGAACAGTCCAGCCATCGGGGGCATCAGATACATCAAAGGCGCTGTTCGGGCCACACCACGCACGGTGTTGATCCAGCCCCAAGCCAACCAGCCGAAAAAAGCCGACACTTCCACCGCCCAGATCACACCGAACCAGTCCCAAGCCTGCAGTTGGTCCCAAGGGGAGTCCCAACCCAAGGGGATGGACACGGCGAGCAGGGGCATGCCGCCCCATAGCGTGGCATAGCCCATGGTCAACACGGGGCCGTGTCGTTCCATGATGGGCTTGGCCGCCACGGTGTAGTAGGAGAACAAGCTCGAGGCCACGAGCAACACCACGTCGCCGCCACCTGCGCGCCATTGGCCACCTAACAATTTGTCGGACAAAAACATCAGTACGCCACCGAAAGCCAGTGCCACGCCGCCCACCTGCGCGGCCGTCAGCCGCTCGATGCCTTTGTAGCGCAAGATGAGCAAGGTGAAGATCGGCCCACAGGCCAGAATGACCGCGCTGGAAAACGCCGTAGACCAATGGACCCCGTAAGTGACTAAGCCCACATGAAGCGAATGCCCCACAAAGCCCAGACGGGCCAGCTCCCAGCTGTCTTGGCGAGAGATGGGCGGGAACCATTGGCCCATGCGCCAGCGCATCAAGGCTAAAGCGCTCAGGGGCATGAGGGTGTAACGCGCCAGCAAAAACCCCGCGGGCGAAATAATATGAAACAGGTACTTCTGAAGAGTGAAGTTGCCGCCCCAAATCACAATCAGGGACAGCGCCACCATCAAACTGAGTCGGTCGTGCGGGTGCGGTGTGCGATGGACCATGGCCGATTGTCCCAGACGCTGCATCTGGCGCTTGTCGCGCGGGCTGCTAGGCGGTCACCACCGGCACCCGTGCAGACACAGCGCACATGAGTTCGTAGCCCAGGGTGCCGGCCGCGTGCGCAATCTCATCTATTGGCAGCACTGCACCATGGGCCGACTGCCCCCAAAGGGTGACGGTGCTGCCCACCCCCGCTTGTGGCAAGGCCGTCAAGTCCACAGTGAGCATGTCCATGCTGACACGACCCAAAGTCTGGCTGCGCACCCCTTCGATCAGCACCGGGGTGCCGCTGGGGCACACGCGCGGGTAGCCATCGGCATAACCGCAGGCCACCACGCCGATGCGGGTGGGGTGTTCAGCAACAAAGCTGGAGCCGTAACCCACACTGCCGCCGACGGGTACGTCTTGAACGGCGATGATTTTGGCATGCAAGCTCATGGTCGCTTGCAAGTCCCAATCGGCCAGGCTGTGCTCTGGGAAATCGGGCGAGCTGCCGTACAGCGCGATGCCGGGTCGAATCCAGTCAGCCTTGACTGTCGCGCTGTGGGCATGCCTGAATGTGGCTGCGCTGTTGCTCACGCTGCGCTCTCCCGGCAGGTCTCGGGTGGCTTCTTCAAAGTGGGCCATCTGCTCGGCAATGCCCTTCGAGCCATCGGCGTCGCTGAAATGTGTGACCAATGAAATCTCGTCCACTTGCGGCAAAGCATTCAAGCGGGTCCAGGCCGAGCGGTAACGCGCAGGTGTGAAGCCCAAACGGTTCATGCCGGAATTCATTTTGAGAAAAACGCGATGCGGTTCATGGGTTTTGTGAAGAGCCAGCATATCGATTTGCTCATCGCAATGCACGGTGTGCCAGAGATTCAGGCGCGAGCACAACTCCAAGTCGCGTGCCTCAAATACACCTTCCAGCAACCAAATGGGTCCGCGCCAACCCAGGGCGCGAACGCGCGAGGCTTCCGACAAATCGAGCAAGGCAAAGCCATCGGCGGCGCGCAGGCCTTCATAAACCTGCTCGATGCCGTGCCCATAAGCATTGGCTTTGACCACGGCCCAAGCCTGCGCATCGGGAGCGGCCGCACGCATGCGATTCAGGTTGTGCCGCAATGCGGCGGTATGGATGGTGGCCTGGATCGGACGGGGCATGACAAACAGGTGCAGTTGTGGGGTATCAGCGCCATTGTGGCATTGCAGTGGCGTGATATAACCCAATCTCTTCAGAAGAACTCTAACTTCAAGACATCGGCATGGCTTTGCATTCGTTCCTTCACCTCAGGATTTCATGAAGCGCGGTTTCTTCACCATCATGGCGGCCCAGTTTTTCAGCTCGCTGGCCGACAACGCGCTGTTTGTGGCTGCCGTCGAGTTGATACGCACGAGTGGCGGCGCCGAATGGCAGCGCGCCGCTCTGGTGCCCATGTTCGCTTTGTTCTATGTGATCTTGGCGCCTTTTGTCGGCGCATTTGCCGATTCGCGGCCCAAAGGCCAAGTCATGTTCATCAGCAATGCCATCAAGGTGGTGGGCTGCCTGATGATGCTGTTTGGCACCCACCCCCTGTTGTCCTATGCCATCGTCGGGCTGGGTGCGGCGGCTTATTCGCCCGCCAAGTACGGCATCCTGACCGAGTTGCTGCCTCCGTCGCAATTGGTCAAAGCCAATGGCTGGATCGAGGGGTTGACCATCGCCTCCATCATCCTGGGTGTGTTGGTCGGGGGTCAATTGGTGGGCGCGAATGCAGCCGACATGCTGCTGGGTCTGGACATTCCTTTCATTGACACAGGCATCGACACCGCACCCGAAGCGGCCATTGCCTTGTTGATTGCGGTGTATGCCCTGGCCGCGTGGTTCAACACCCGCATCCCCTTGACAGACGCACCCCTGCGGCCCATGCCACGCAACCTGATTGAGCTGCTCCCAGATTTTTGGACCTGCAACCAAAAACTCTGGAAAGACCGCTTGGGTCAGATTTCATTGGCCACGACCACCTTGTTTTGGGGCGTCTCGGGCAACCTGCGCTACATCGTGTTGGCTTGGAGCGCTGCAGCCTTGGGCTACAGCACCACACAGGCGTCCAGCCTGGTCGGCGTGGTGGCGATTGGCACCGCCGTGGGCGCGGTCGTCGCCTCGGTGCGCATGAAGCTGCACCAGGCCACACGCGTCATGCCTCTGGGCATCGCCATGGGCTTGTTGGTGGTAGCGATGAATTTCATCAGCAATGTGTGGGTAGCAGCGCCTTTCTTGATTTTGCTGGGCGCTATTGGGGGCTTTTTGGTCGTGCCCATGAATGCCTTGTTGCAGCACCGGGGGCACAACCTCATGGGCGCAGGCCGATCCATTGCCGTGCAGAACTTCAACGAACAAGCCTGCATTTTGGCGCTCGGAGGGTTCTACAGCTTTTCCACTGGCATGGGTTTGTCAGCCTTTGGGGCCATTACCGCCTTTGGCCTGCTGGTCGCTGGCGCCATGTGGTTGATTCAGAAATGGCATGCACACAACCGTGTGGTGCACAAAGACGAGTTGGACCGCCTCATGGCCATCGCCAAAAATGACAACCTGCACGGCTGACCAGCCGTTGCAATCCCACGCGCATGACTGAGAAGACCAGCTCCCCACTGGGACTGTCAGTGCTGGCCTTGTTGTTCAACGCCTTGGTGTGGGGCGTGTCTTGGTGGCCCTTCAAAGTGCTCGAAGCGCAAGGCCTGCACCCGTTGTGGGCCACGGCCCTGGTGTACGGGCTGTCCTTGGCCGTGATCTGGTTGATGCAGCCGCAAGCCACACACGGGTGGCGGCAACACCCCTGGCTGTGGTTGATGGTCTTGGCTTCAGGCCTGACGAACATTGGCTTCAATTGGGCGGTCACCATTGGCGATGTGCTGCGCGTAGTCTTGCTTTTCTACCTCATGCCCGCCTGGTCAATCCTGATCGCTTGGTGGCTGCTCGGTGAACGCCCCACCCGAATGGCCGGTCTGCGCTTGGTATTGGCCTTGAGCGGTGTCGCTTTGATCCTGAAACGACCCGACACGCCTTGGCCACTGCCAGAATCGATGGCCGATGGTCTGGCGTTGATGGGCGGGTTTTGCTTTGCCTTGACCAATGCGCTGCTGCGCAAACTGCACAACTCACCGGAACCGGCCCGTATGCTGGCCATGTTCGGTGGCGGCACCTTGATGGCCACACTCACTGCACTGGCAGGCGTGGCCTGGGGCTTCATGGCGCCCTTTCCGTCGTTCAGCAGTGAATGGGCGCCCCAGGTCCTGCTCTTGTCACTGGCTTTTTTACTGGGCAATCTGGCACTGCAATACGGCGCAGCCCGACTTTCAGCACAGACCACCGCTTTGGTCATGTTGTCCGAAATTGTGTTTGCCAGTGTCTCATCCATCTGGTGGGGCAGTGCCCAATGGAACCAGCAGACCTTGTGGGGCGGAAGCCTCATCGTCTGTGCGGCCATCTTGTCCATTTGGCCGAGTTCAAGGCACACTCAGGACTTGACCTAACGCCCACCCTCAAGGAAGCACATGACAATTTACGATTTTGAAGCCCGATCCATTGACGGCCATGCCGTGGCCTTGGCGAATTACCGCCAGAAAGTGATGCTGATCGTCAATACCGCGAGTGCCTGTGGGTTCACGCCGCAATTCGGTGGGCTTGAAAAACTCCATCAAGCTTACGGCGCACAAGGCTTGGCGGTGCTCGGCTTTCCATGCAATCAATTTGGCAGCCAAGACCCTGGCAGCAACGAAGAGATCGGTGCTTTTTGTCAGCGTAATTTCGGCGTGAGCTTCACCATGATGGAGAAGATCAAAGTCAACGGCGATGACGCCCATCCTCTGTACCGATGGCTCACCGCCGAAGCGCCTGGCATTTTGGGCATCGAAGCCATTAAATGGAATTTCACCAAATTCCTGATCAGCAAAGATGGCCAAGTGATCAAGCGCTACGCGCCCATGGATGCCCCCGAGAAAATCGCCAAGGACATTGAAGCAGCGCTTGCGACTTGAGCTGAGTACATCACCAGGAGAACCAGCGCATGCGTTTCCAAAGTACTTCTCTTCAGCGCCGCAACGTTTTGCGTACCTTCGGCGGCTTGGCCCTGGCAGCGGCGCTGCCTGAAGCCATGGCCCAAGAGGCTTACCCCACCAAGCCGATTCGGTTCATCGTTCCTTTTCCACCGGGCAGTGGCGCTGAATTGACCGCACGTTTCATGGGGCAGAAATTGTCCGAGCTGATCGGGCAATCTGTGCTGGTGGAACCACGTGGCGGAGGCAATGGTTTCATTGGCGTGCAGGCGGTGTTGTCGGCACCGCGCGATGGCTACACCTTGTTTGCAGGCAGCAACTCCACCATGGCCACCAATGTGGCCTTGTTCAAGAAATTGCCCTACGACCCCTTGGTCGATCTGGTGCCGATTTCGCTGTTCATCCGCTCGCCAATTGTGCTGATCGTGCCGCCCAATGCGCCCTTCAAGACACTGCGCGATTTCATCGCGGCCGCCAAACGAGAGCCTGGCAAATTCACCATCGGTTCCGGCTCTGCGGGCTACCAAATGATGGGCGCGATGTTCGCCGAAAAAGCGGGGCTGGACCTGTTGCCCGTGCCCTACAAGAGTTCGCCCGACACCGTCAAAGCCGTGATGGCAGGGGAAGTCAGCATCGGAGTGGCCGATGTGACCTCGGCATTGCCTTTGATCCAAGCGGCCAGAGTGTTCGCCTTGGCCAGCGCCACCGATAAACGTCTGCCTGGCACGCCCGATGTGCCCACTGCGCGGGAAGAGGGCTTGATGGATTTCACACCCGCCACCTGGAACGGCATCATGGCACCGGCTGGCGTGCCCAAACCGATTGTGGACAAACTCTCCGAGCTGTTTGCCCGCATCTTGGCCACGCCGGAGGCGGCCGAGTTTTATGCCAAACAAAATGTGGAGCAATTACCCTCGGGGCAAGAAGCCATGCGCAAGTTCCAGCGCGAAGAAATCGAACGCTGGAAGCGCATTGCCGTGACCTCCAAAATCGAGCAGCAATAGCCGAACAATTAAGGGGCGACACCTGCAGCCGGCTGCAAAGCGCTGTCCAACAACTCTACCCAATGCCGCACAGGCAGGCTGCTGCCGCTTTGCAGGTGGGTGATGCAGCCGATGTTGGCGCTCAGTACACCTTGGGGTGACAGCGCATTCAAGTGACCGAGCTTGCGGTCACGCAATTGCTTGGACAGGTCGGGATTGAGCACGCTGTAGGTGCCCGCTGAGCCGCAGCACAGGTGCGACTCATTGGCCGTGACTTGGATCTGGAAGCCTAAATCGCCCAAGTGCTTTTCCACACCCCCTTTGAGCTGCTGGCCGTGCTGCAAGGTGCAAGGCGGGTGGAAGGCTTGCAGACCTGCAGCTTGCAGCACTTCAAGCTGGAGCTTGCCATTGAGCAAGGGCACCAAGTCGGGCAACAACTCGCTCAGGTCACGCGTCAAGGCACCGATGTGGGCAGCTTTCTCGGCATAGGCTGGGTCGTCTTTGAGCACATGGCCGTAGTCTTTGACCATCACACCGCAACCCGATGCGTTCATCACGATGGCTTCAATGTCACCCGTCTGTATCAGCGGCCACCAAGCGTCAATGTTGGCGCGCATGTGGTCTTTCCCGCCTTCGTGATCATTCAAGTGGAACTTGAGCGCACCGCAACACCCGGCTTCGGGTGCGATCACAGTCTGAATGCTGCAGGCGTCCAACACGCGAGCGGTGGCGGTGTTGATGTTGGGGCTCATGCTGGGCTGCACGCAGCCGGCCAGCATCAACACTTTGCGGGCATGAATGCGTGAGGGCCACGTGCCTGCCATTTGTGGCGCAGGCACTTTGGCTTTCAGGCCTTCAGGTAGCAAGCTGCGCACGCTTTGCCCCAACTTCATTGCGGGGGCAAACAACGGCGAAGGCAAGCCTTCTTTGAGTGCCCAACGCACCAGCTTTTCGCTGGCCGGACGCTCCACCTTGGCGTCCACCAGCTTGCGACCAATGTCCACCAAGTGACCGTATTGGACACCGCTCGGGCACGTGCTTTCGCAGTTGCGGCAGGTCAGGCACCGGTCCAAGTGCATCTGGGTTTTGCGTGTCGGGGTTTGGCCTTCCAGCACCTGCTTGATGAGGTAAATGCGGCCACGCGGGCCATCGAGTTCGTCGCCCAGCAATTGATAGGTCGGGCAGGTGGCGGTGCAAAAGCCGCAGTGCACACACTTGCGCAAGATGGCTTCTGCCTCCAGGCCATCGGGGGTGTTTTGATATTCGGGGGCGAGATGAGTTTGCATGCGGGTCTCGCTCAGTGCGCGTGCAGTCGCCCGGTGGCGAACACGCCTTTCGGGTCAAACTGCCGTTGCAGTTGTTGTTGAATGCGCTGCTGTACCGCGCTGAGCGGAGTGTTCACGCCCACCGCTTTATCGACCTCAGCATGGGCGCTGCTCGCGCGGAACAAGCTCGCGTGACCGCCGACCGACTGAGTCAACTCGCGCAAGGCCATCGCGGCAGAAGCGGGTGCCCACAACCAGCGCTGGGCACCTTGCCATTCGATGTACTGCGCATAAGGGAGGTCCAAAACGGGCGCGGTTTGCGGCACCGACAAGCGCCACAAGCAAGCATCGGGTGCGGGCGGCTCGAAAAAAGCCAGGCTTTGCTCGCCACTGGCGCGCCAGTCTTGTGCGGCTTCGGCATTGTCCATTTGCTGTACCTGTGCACCCAAGGCCACCGCGTCGTCGTGCATCTTGCCCAAAGCCGATTGCACTGCGGCCACTGCGCCGCGCAAACGTACAAACAAATAATCACTGACCTGTTCTGCTGTCGTGTCGCGCACCCAAGCACTGGCGTTCAAGGGCACTGGCTGTCCGCCCCAGCGGTGCAACAAGTCCAGCGCATTTTTTTGCGACAAGCCCGCACACATGAGCGTGGCTTCAGCCGGAGCGATGGGCAACACCTTGAGGCTGACTTCGGTGATCACACCCAAGGTGCCCCAACTGCCCGCCATGAGGCGGCTGACGTCATAGCCGGCCACGTTCTTCATGACCTGACCCCCAAAGGTCAAGTGCTCGCCCAGGCCATTGATGAATCGGGCGCCCAAAACATAGTCTCGGACCGCACCCACCGTGGCGCGTGCGGGCCCACTGAGGCCCGCAGCGACCATGCCGCCCACGGTCGCGCCGCCTCCAAAATGCGGCGGCTCAAACGCCAGGCATTGGCCTTGGTCGGCCAGCGCGGCCTCCAACTCCGCCAGCGGTGTGCCGCAACGGGCCGTGACCACCAACTCGCTGGGCTCGTAACTCACGATGCCGCTGTAGGCTCGGGTGTCGAGTACTTCACCACTGAGTCGTTCGCCCGCAAAGTCCTTGCTGCCGCTGCCGCTCAAACGTAAAGTGCGTCCTTGCGCATGCGCGTGGCGCACGGCGTCAATGAGGGCATTGAGTGAAGCTTCCATGTCCGCCATGTTACCGCCCTTGCTTTGAACAAGCCGTGAATTTTTTGGGGGAATGGGTTGTGGGATTTTGCGGTGGTGGATGACAAATCTCTGTCAAACCGCCCACGGAGCTTTTAAACAAAATCTTCAGCTTGCGACAAATTCATGGACCGGCAACCCCGCCACCTCCACCCGCATTGCAAACACGCAGCCCGCTTGCGGGTAGAGCGCCAACTCTTGTGGACTGCGGCCTTGGCGCGAAGTGGTGATGAACAGAGTTTTCAAGTCATCACCCCCAAAGCAGGGCATGGTGGCACAGGGTACAGGGGTGGGCACTTCGGCAAGCACTTGGCCGGTGGGCGACAGGCGCAATAAGCGTTGGCCTTCGTATTGGGCACTCCAGTAGCAGCCTTGACTGTCCACCGTGGCGCCGTCAGGTCGGCCGGCGTAGGACACTTCACTGCCCCAGGCCCAGCCTGCGGGTTTGGGTGTCATGTGGTGAAACACGCGGGCGCCAGACAATTGGCCACTGGCCGCATCAAAGTCAAACGCCCGCACTTGGTGAGCGGCGGTATCGGCCCAGTACACGGTGCGGCCATCGGGCGACCAGGCCAGGCCATTGGCGGTGGTGACACCGTCCATCATGCGGTGCAGTGCTTGACCGTCCAGCATATACAGTTCGCCCAGCACCTGGTCTTTGGGTTCGTACAAGGTGCCAGCCCAAAAGCGCCCATGTGCGTCGCACTTGCCATCATTGAATCGAATGCGGCCCGAGTCATAAGGCGCCGCTGCCAACAATTGCAATGCTCCGCCCCAGTGGCGGCCCAGGTAAATGCCATCACGCAAAGCGATGATCAAGCCGCCGCCTTTCACAGGTGCGATGCACCCAGGCTCTTCGGCCATGGGCCAGTATTCGACTTCGCCCTGGGTT
>CANGKR010000052.1 GCA_947454355.1 Comamonadaceae bacterium | reverse complement strand
CCCTCTTTTGGCCGACAACGTGGGCAACATCGCTTTGCTGATGCGCGCAGAGCAATGTGGCTGGCTGGCTCCTGGTATGGGCGAGGCGGCAGCCAACGCCTACCGCCTCTTACGTACATTGCAACATCAAGCGCGATTGAACGAAGAGCCCAGCACCGTGACAGACACGGACCTGCAAGCAGAAAAATGTGCCGTACTGGCTTTGTGGCACCACACATTGGCTTAGCCTTCTTTCAGTACACTCGACGCTTCTTTTTGAAATGACCCTGAAAATGCAATTTCGTCTCTGGCCTTGCCTGATCTTGTGGATATCGGCCACCTCGGTTTTTTCAGCCGACGACAAGACGCCCCCTAAGACGGCCAAACCCAGTTTGACCGTCACCACCGCACAGCCGCAGCAGGCGGATTGGTCGCAAAAGCTTGCCGCCAACGGTTCCTTGGCTGCTTGGCAAGAAGCCATTGTTGGTGCAGAGGCCAATGGCTTGAAAATCACCGAGGTGCGGGTCAACGTGGGCGATCGGGTGCAAAAGGGCGACGTGTTAGCCACATTGCAGGCTGACAGCGTGCGCGCAGAATTGGCACAAGCCGAAGCCACGCTGGCCGAAGCCGCGGCCAATGCCCAAGAAGCCCGGGCGCAAGCCGAGCGGGCTCGTGCTTTGCAGCAACAAGGTTTTTTCAGCAACGCGCAATTGAGCCAGGCCTTGGCCGCTGACGCATCGGCGCAAGCGCGGGTGCAATCGGCCCGAGCGCTGGTTCAGTTGCAAAACGTGCGTTTGTCGCAAACCCAGGTCAAAGCCTCGGACGCTGGTGTCATTTCTGCACGCCAGGCGACCGTGGGCAGTGTGGTGGGGTCGGGTACCGAGTTGTTTCGCTTGATCCGCCAAGGCCGCATCGAGTGGCGGGCCGAAGTCACCGCGTCCGAGATTGGCCGTATCCAAGTGGGCTCGCCTGTAAACATCACGGCAGCCAGTGGCCAGGCCCTGCAAGGCAAGGTGCGCATGGTGGCCCCCTCGGTGGATGCTCAAACCCGTAACGCCCTGGTGTACGTCGACCTGACGGGCCCCTTGGGCAGTGCCCGTGCAGGCATGTATGCCCAAGGTGAGATCCGTCTGGGCCATACCGCTGCCATGACCGTACCTCAAACAGCAGTCGTGGTGCGTGACGGCTTCAGTTACCTCTATACCGTCGGGCCTGATGCGAAGGTCAGTCAACTCAAGGTGCAAACCGGTAGGGTCCAAGGGGACCGCATGGAGATCCTCAGTGGCTTACAGCCCAACGTGCAGGTCGTAGTCAGTGGCGGGGCTTTCCTCAACCACGGCGACACGGTGCGGGTGCTGGCCCCTGCAGCCAAGTAAGGGGCCGTCATGATGAACGTGTCCTCTTGGTCGATTCGCAATCCGATTCCGGCCGTCATGTTGTTTGTCTTGTTGTCGGTGGCCGGCTTCATTGCCTTTGGTTCCATGAAGGTGCAGAACTTTCCGGATCTGGACTTGCCTACCATCAGCGTGACGGCGAGCTTGCCGGGGGCTGCGCCTTCGCAGCTCGAAACCGATGTGGCCCGCAAGCTCGAAAACGCGTTGGCCCCGTTGCAGGGCCTCAAGCACATCACCACCAAAGTCCAGGACGGCGTGGTCTCGATCACCGCCGAATTCCGCTTGGAAAAGCCCGTGCAAGAAGCTGTGGACGACGTGCGCTCGGCCATTCAAGGTGTGCGTGCTGATCTCCCCAGTGACCTGCGCGATCCGATTGTTCAAAAAATCAACCTGGCCGGAACCCCCGTGTTGGCCTACACCGTGCGTTCTACCCGCATGGACGATGAGGCCTTGTCTTGGATGGTGGACAACGACATCACCCGCAAGCTGCTGTCTTTGCGCGGTGTGGGCGCGGTCAACCGCGTGGGCGGCGTCTCGCGTGAAGTGCGCATCTCGCTGGATGTGAACCGCTTGCAGTCGCTGGGCATCACCGCCGCCGAAGTCTCGCGTCAGCTCAAGCAAGTGCAGCAAGAGGGCTCGGGCGGTCGCATGGATCTGGGCGTGGGTGAACAACCTGTGCGCACTCTGGCTACTGTCAAAACCGCACAGGAAGTGGGCCGCATTGAGTTGGCCACTTCCCGCGGCGCGCGGGTGCGGCTTGACCAAGTGGCCACCGTCACTGACTGTCTGGCGGATCTGCGCTCGGCCGCCAGCTTGAACGATCAAGCCGTGGTGGGCTTTGAGGTGGTGCGCAGTCGCGGCGAAAGCGAAGTGGCCGTGGGCCGACTCGTGCGCCAAGCGCTTTCGGATTTTCGCGTCAAAAACCCTGACGTGGAAATCACCGAAGCTTTTGACTTTGTGACGCCTGTCGAAGAAGAATATTCTGGTTCCTTACACCTCCTGTACGAAGGCGCGATGTTGGCCGTCTTGGTGGTGTGGTTGTTCCTGCGTGATCTTCGCGCCACCTTCGTGTCGGCCGTGGCCTTGCCTTTGTCGGTGATCCCTGCGTTCATTGGCATGGCGTATTTGGGGTTTTCGATCAACGTGGTCACGCTGTTGGCACTGTCCTTGGTGATTGGCATCTTGGTCGACGATGCCATCGTCGAGGTGGAAAATATCGTGCGCCATTTGCGCATGGGCAAATCACCCTACCAAGCGGCCATGGAAGCGGCGGACGAAATCGGGCTGGCCGTGATCGCCACCACTTTCACCTTGATTGCTGTCTTCTTGCCCACTGCCTTCATGGCGGGCATTCCGGGCAAGTTTTTCAAGCAGTTCGGCTGGACGGCCTCGCTCGCGGTGTTCGCTTCACTGGTGGTCGCGCGTGTGCTCACGCCCATGATGGCAGCTTACATCCTCAAACCCATCGTCACCCAAGAAGCCGAGCCGCGTTGGTTGCAGCGCTACATGATTTGGGTGGCCTGGTGTACCCGCCACCGTGTCATCACCATGTTCTTGGCCACGGTCTTTTTCGTAGGCTCCATCATGTTGGTGCCATTGTTGCCTAAGGGCTTTATTCCACCAGATGACAACTCGCAAACGCAGGTCTATGTGGAGCTGCCCCCTGGCTCGACCTTGAAGCAAACCCAGGCCAGTGCCGAGCAGGCGCGCCAGATGTTGATGCAAGTGCAGCACGTCAAGAGCATCTACACCACCATTGGTGGTGGCAGTGCAGGTACCGACCCGTTTGCGGGCGGTGGTGCAGCCGAGGTGCGCAAAGCCACCCTGACCATTCAGCTCAGTGAGCGTGGCGCTCGTCCTCGCAAACAAGCCATTGAAAACGACATCCGCACCGCCTTGCAGCAATTGCCTGGTGTGCGCACCAAGGTCGGTTTGGGTGGATCAGGCGAGAAGTACATCCTGGTGCTCACGGGTGAAGATGCGCAAGCATTGCAATCGACCGCGATGGCCGTCGAAAAGGACCTGCGCACCATCGAAGGCCTGGGTTCGATCGCATCCACTGCCAGCCTGGTGCGGCCCGAGATCGCCGTGCGCCCCGACTTTGCCAAAGCCGCAGACTTGGGTGTGACCAGCGCCGCCATCAGTGACACGCTGCGTGTGGCCACCTTGGGCGACTACGACGCACAACTGCCCAAGCTCAATTTGTCGCAACGGCAGGTGCCGATCGTGGTGCGCCTGGAGGCCGATGCCCGCAAAGACATCGCCACGCTCGAGCGCCTGATGGTGCCCGGTGCTCGCGGCCCGGTCATGCTCGGCCAAGTGGCGCAGGTGAGCATGGCGGGCGGACCTGCCGTGATCGACCGCTATGACCGCCAGCGCAATATCAACTTTGAAATTGAACTTTCAGGCGTACCCTTGGGCGATGTGACCGAGGCGGTGCAAAAACTCCCCAGCATCCAAAATTTACCACCCGGTGTGCGCGTGGTTGAAGTGGGCGATGCCGAAGTCATGGGCGAACTCTTTGCGAGTTTTGGTTTGGCGATGTTGATTGGCGTGCTGTGCATCTACATCGTGCTGGTCTTGCTGTTCAAAGGCTTTTTGCACCCCGTCACCATTCTGGCGGCCTTGCCCTTGTCGCTCGGCGGCGCCTTTGTGGGCTTGCTGCTGGCGCAAAAAAGCTTCTCCATGCCTTCGCTGATCGGTTTGATCATGCTCATGGGCGTGGCCACCAAAAACTCTATTTTGTTGGTGGAATACGCCATTGAAGCGCGGCGCGGCAAGCCTGCTGTGGACGGCCATCCGGCCGTGCCCGGCATGAATCGCTGGGACGCGCTGATGGACGCTTGCCACAAGCGCGCCCGCCCGATCATCATGACCACCATCGCCATGGGCGCCGGTATGATGCCCATTGCCATCGGTTGGGGCAGCGCTGACACCAGCTTTCGCTCTCCCATGGCGATCGCGGTCATCGGCGGCTTGATGACCAGCACCGTGCTCAGCCTGTTGGTGATCCCCGTGGTGTTCACCTATTTGGACGACCTGGGCTTGTGGTCTGTCCGTATGTACCGGCGCTTGACCCAAGGCCGGGCTTGATGCTTACTGCGCTCTGATCGGTCAAGTCGCCGGTCGTGCGCAGACTTAAGCCTTCAATTTCATGCTCACTTGAAGACGTCTTTCAAAAACCCTTCGACCGGACCCTTGGCCTGTGGAAAAGTCAGCACGGTGTGGGGCCCACCCGGGATCAACACAATGCTGGCTTTTTTGTTGTGCTTGAGCGCGGCGCCGCAATGGCCTGTGGCCTGCGTGTTGCCCAACCAGCTGTTGCTGGGCGAAAAATACGGGTCGGCTGAACTGATGATGTTCAGCGTGGGTTGATCATCCGCAATGGCCGTTTTGTGCGCGGTTACAAAGTAATTGTCTTCACATGACCATGCAAACATGATGCGACCCGCAAAGTCTTTACCAGAGTAACGCGCCACGGGCACAGCGCCTTCACTGGTGCCCGCCAAAACCATTTTTTTCGTGTCCACCCACGGCATTTGCAAAAGTGATTGGAGGGCGATCTCAATTTCAGACGCGCGAAACGCATGAAGCTTTTCGTAGTTCTCTTTGTCAATGGGCGATGAATAGGTCATCCGATTTGCAAGTGCAAAGGAATTGGGCGCCACACTCGCGACCCCCAGGCTCGCCAGCCATTGCTGCCATTCGGCAATGGCCTTCAATCCTAAGCCGGACGAGCCATGCATGAACAAGACGACGGGTAATTTGCCCTGCTTCCATTCGGGGGCGTTTTTCAAAGGGCCCACATACACGGGCCCTTGCGCCGGCGATGCCGGAAAGGCCACTTGCGCTTCTTGGACCAAGGCCACACTGGATTGGGCGGTATGAAGCAACGGCCCTGGCTTGATCTCACCTTGGGGTGTTTGCGCAGAGGCCAAGAAGCACCCTGCCGTCAATGCTGTGGCCGCGAAAATTTTGTGGCTCTTGTGTCTCATGAGGGGGTCCTTAGGGGTTGTACTTCAGTCTAGACGATGGCTGGCGATGTGGATAAAAATAGCCGCGTGCAGTGCCTTTGATGACTTCTCAATCTTCATTGAACGTTTTTACAGCGCGGCCCGACCAATTCGGGGCGGTATTCAAAGTGCAATGTGTCGTAATGGGCCCACTTGCCTCCCCAAATGAAGCCCTCTTGCTCGAAGGCCCGCACCACGTCTTGCATTTGAGCATCGCGAAAGACGGCTTCGGGGTAGGGGCAATGCTTATCTTCTTTGCAGCCGCTCCACTGCCAATAGCGGCCGAGTTGCCGGGGCAAGGCAAAGTCCACAGCTACGCCAAAAGCATGCAAGCTTTTGCGGGGGGTGCCAGCCACATTGCGCCAATGAAAGGTGCCTGCAGAATGCCTTACATACGCTGCTGCCGGTTGAGGGGCCAGCGCGGCGCCCACTCGTTGTAAGGCCGCAGCAGCGCCATGCCGAGATGAAAACAGCAAACTGCCACCACTGGGCGGCCAAGGTACCGCTACCAGCTGTGCTTGCACTTGCTCGCGCGTGGCGCCATACAAGGCTTTGAAAAACGGCTCAGACCGCACCCTGCCAGGGTCCTCTTGGGGGCCGGGCACCCTGAACTCCAGCGGGTAGGTTTGCGCCATTTGGGTTTGCAGTTCGTCCCCGTAGTCCAAGGGCTCCCCCAGATCGGGGTAAGCCTGTGCCAGGCAAGCAGCGCCGCTCAAAGGCGTAGTTGCAAAGACTGGCTGCGCTGCGACGACGATACCCAGTGCCACCCAAATGCCTGCGCCCAGATACTGACGTAATGCTTTTTTCATGCATTTGTCAGTGTATCGGTCCCCGTGTAGCCAGGGACGTGACAAGCGCCACAAAGTGTTTTAAACTGAACAGTCACAAATTAGAACGGATAGTACAAATGAGCCGATTCATGCATGCTGCAGGGGTGGTCCAGTGGGTCTTTGGGCTGGGTTTGAGTTTGCTGCTGGCATCGCCGGCACAAGCTGCCAACGCCCAAGCTGCATGCCCTGCGCTCTTGCAGCACAACGTGTTGCGTCTGCAGGACGAGAAACCCCAATCACTGTGCCAATACAGCGGCAAGGTGGTCTTGGTGGTCAACACAGCCAGCTACTGTGGTTTCACCCCGCAGTACAAAGACTTGGAAGCCGTGTACGCCAAATACGCAGACAAGGGACTGGTGGTTTTGGGCTTTCCGTCGAATGACTTTGCCCAGGAAAAAGCCACCAACAAAGAGATTGCTGATTTTTGCGAGAACACCTTTGGTGTGAAGTTTCCGATGTTCACCAAGACGGTGGTTAGCGGATCGCAAGCGGCACCGTTTTACAAACAACTGGCCGAGCAAACTGGCAAAAAACCTACCTGGAACTTTTTCAAGTATCTGATCGGGCGAGATGGCAAGGTGGTGGATACCTTTGGCAGCATGACCAACCCCAGCAATCGCAGTGTGGTCAGCGCCATTGAAAAAAGTCTGGCTGCAACGAACTGAGCATGCCTATGAAAAAACTGGCCATTGTGGGATCAGGCATTTCCGGCCTCGCGGTGGCGCACACTCTGCGCGGCATGGCGGACATCACTTTATTTGAAGCGGGTGATTATTTTGGCGGCCATACCCACACCGTGGATATCACGCTGCCGACGCTTCATGGCCCCGTCACACACGGGGTGGACACCGGGTTTTTGGTGTTCAATGAGCGCACATACCCGAACCTGATCAACCTGTTTGACCAACTCGGCGTGAAAACGGCGGCATCTGATATGTCGTTTTCAGTCAAGGTGCCTGGGGCATGGGGCCAAGACAGCTTGGAGTGGAGCGGCTCCAACTTGGATACGGTCTTTGCACAGCGCGGCAACTTGTTAAGACCGCGGTTTTTGAAGATGCTCGCGGATGTGGTGCGCTTCAATGCCTTGTGCACCCGCATCGCCCAAGCAAATCAGGACGCGGCCATGCGTCAACCCTTGGCCGACTTTTTGAAAACGCACCGCTTCAGCGATGCCTTTCGCGATTGGTACTTTCTGCCCATGCTCGGCTGCATCTGGAGCTGCCCCACCGATCAGATGCTGCAGTTCCCAGTGGCCACCATGATCCGGTTTTGCCACAACCACGGCTTGATCCAGGTGACCAACCGGCCACGCTGGTTCACCGTAGAAGGCGGGGCGCGTCACTACGTTGACAAGATCGTGGCGGGCATCGTCGACAAGCGCTTGAACACGCCCGTGCGGCTGGTGGAGCGCGATGCACAAGGCGTGCGCATCATCACCGATGGGCAGGTCGAGCGTTTTGACGATGTGGTGTTGTGCACCCATTCTGACCAAGCTCTTGCCTTGCTGCGCAACCCCAGCGAGGCTGAGCAATCGGTTTTGGGGGCGATTCGCTACCAACCCAATCGGGCCGTCTTGCACACCGATGCGTCGGTTTTGCCACAGCGTCGCAAAGCCTGGGCGGCTTGGAATTACGAACGCGCAGCCAGCCAAGCCCAAGAATCGACCCGCGTGTGTTTGCATTACCTGCTCAACAAACTGCAACCTCTTCCATACGAGCAAGCGGTGGTCGTCTCGCTCAATCCGGTGAGCGCCATCCGTGAAGATCAGGTGCTGGGCAGCTATGATTACTCGCACCCGGTGTTTGACATGCCCGCCATCGATGCGCAAGCGCAGATGCCGCAACTGCAAGGTCAGCAACACACTTGGTATGCGGGCGCATGGATGGGTTACGGCTTTCACGAAGACGGACTCAAGGCCGGGATGTTGGTGGCGCGTGAGTGGCTTAAGCGTTGGCACGGTGATGCCCAAGCCCAAAGCGCCTTGTATCGGGCAGACGCATGAGCACTGCAGGCGCATGCATTGGCTTTGGGCAAGTCAGGCACACACGCCTGAAGCCCCGCCACCATGCTTTCGTCTATCCCACATATTTTTTGATGCTCCCCTTGCGGCAACTGCAGCGGGAAGGCGCAAAGGCCGAGTTGGCCGTCAACCGCAGCGGAGCTTTGTCGTTCTTCGATGTCGATCATGGTGACGGTCGAGCCCCTGCGCAAGGCGGGGCCTTGGCCTGGTTCACCGAACTGCTGCAGCAAGAAGGCGTGAACGATGCCGATGGTGAAATCTGGTTGCAGACCTTTCCGCGCGTTTGGGGCTACACCTTCAAGCCGGTGAGTTTTTGGTATGCCCACCGTGCGGATGGCAGTTTGGCGGCCATCATGGCCGAAGTCCACAACACCTTTGGTGAGCGACATTGCTATTTGCTGGATGCGCCGCGTTACGGCCAGACCTTGACAGCACGCAAGGTGTTTCATGTGTCGCCGTTTTGTGCCATCGAAGGTCACTACCGCTTTCGCTTCATGCGCGTGCAGCATCAGGGTCAAGAGCGTGTCGTTGCGCGTGTTGAGCACGACGATGACGCAGGCCCCTTGATCGAAACCAGCTGGAGCGGAGTGCTGCAGCCCGCTTCCGCCGCCGCATTGCGTCAGGCTTTGTGGCGTTTTCCTTTGATGACCTTTGGGGTGGTGGCACGCATTCATTGGCACGCTTTGCAGTTGTGGCTAAAGCGTGTCCCGTTTTGGCACAAGCCGCCCTTGCCAGAAAAATCAGTGACCCGGGCCTGAAGGACCGCTGCGTCTCAATTCAACTTGATGGTTTGATCTCATGAACTCAATCACCACCTCTTCCACGACATCGCACACCAAGCTGCCTGCCGCTGCACAACGTGTGCTGGCCATGTTGGCGCGTTTGCAGCACGGCACTTTGACCTTACATGCTCCCGATGGCACTGAGCGCTGTTTTGGCAACCAACAAGCGCCCCATGCCAGTGTGACTTTGCGTGACTGGTCGGTTTGCGCCGAGGTGCTCAAGTCCGGCGACATCGGATTTGCTGAAGGCTATATGCGCGGGGACTGGACCAGTCCGTCCTTGACCGATTTGCTGCGTTTAATGATCCGCAACCGCCGCGCCATGGACGACATGATCTTTGGGCATTGGGCGGGCCGATTGTTTTACCGCATCAAACATTTGCTCAACCGCAATCACCGCAGCAACAGCCGCAAAAATATCCACGCACACTACGATTTGGGCAACGCCTTTTACGAGCTGTGGCTGGACGGGTCGATGAACTATTCATCAGCCTGGTTTGAAGGCGACCTTGATCGCCCATTGAAAGACGCCCAATGGGCCAAAGTTCGGCGCGCCTTGCGCATGGCTGGCGTGCAGCCTGGTGACCGGGTGCTGGAAATCGGTTGTGGTTGGGGCGCTTTGGCCGAAGCGGCGACCACCGAGTTTGGCGCTCACCTGACAGGCGTGACCCTGTCAACCGAGCAACTGGCCTTTGCCCAACAACGCCTTCAGGGTTTGCAGCGCGCAGCGCAATCTGACTTGCGCTTGCAGGATTACCGCGACATCGACGATGGCCCTTATGACGCGATTTGCTCCATCGAAATGATCGAGGCTGTGGGTCAAGCTTATTGGCCGACTTACTTTCAAAATATGGCGCGCTTGCTCAAGCCGGGCGGCCGCGCCTGCATTCAAAGCATCGTGATCGACGACAGCTTGTTTGAGCGTTATGTGAAGTCCACCGACTTCATTCAGCAGTACATTTTCCCGGGCGGTTGCTTGCCATGTCCGAGTGAGTTCCGCCGGCAAGCTCAGTTGGCTGGTTTGCAAGTGGTTGATGAACTGCCCTTTGGGCAAGACTATGCTGAAACTCTGCGCCGCTGGCGCGAGGCCTTCATGGCCCAACTGCCTGCTGTGGGTCAGCTGGGTTTTGATGCCACCTTCGTGCGCTTGTGGGAGTTTTATCTCGCCTACTGTGAGGCGGCTTTTGATGAACAGAACATCGACGTGGTTCAGTACACCCTGCTCAAACCGGCTTGATCATGCGTGCAAATTGGACGTTCATTTCACACCTGCGTTATCTCTTAGTGGTGTGGCTGTGTGCGGGCGCCCTGTCGGCTGCGCAGGCGTCCGAGCTGGCGTTGCCCGGCGCAGTGTCCACCCCCGCGGTGCGCATGACGGTTTGGGGTTTTGATGTGTACGACGCCAAGCTCTGGGCAAGACAGGGCTTTTCGGCGGCACAGTATGCGCAGCACCCCTTCGCTTTGGAGTTGAGTTATTTGCGCGCACTCAAAGGCCCTGCGATTGCGCAACGCTCTTTGGATGAAATGCGCAGGCAGGCCATCATCTCCGACGGCCAAGGTCAGGCTTGGCTTCAGGCCATGCAAACTTTGTTCCCCGATGTGCAAAAAGGAGATCGCATCACGGGTGTGCACCTGCCAGATCAAGGTGCAGAATTTTGGGTGAATGACAAACGTGTAGGTCGCGTGGCCGATCTGCAATTTGCCAAGTTATTTTTCGGTATTTGGTTGTCGCCCCAAACCTCGGCCCCGGAAGTGCGCCAGGCCTTGATGGCACGCTGGCCATGAACATGCTGGCCCAGGCACATCCGCTGGACAGCGCGTGGCGCTGTGCCGGCGTGGGCCTTTTCGCATTGCCTTTGGCTTTTGTGGCACTGCCGGTGTATGTGCATCTGCCGCATTGGTATGCCACACAGTGGGGTGTGCCCTTGACGGCGTTGGGTATGGTGCTGTTGCTCAGCCGCTTGGCTGATGCCTTGGTGGATCCGTGGCTGGGGCGGTTCAGCGACCGCTTGTTTGCGCGCTCCACCGCTTCTGTGTTGACGGTTGCGGTCGGTGTAGCCAGTGTATTGTGTCTTTCGTTTGTGGGTTTGTTTTTCCCGCCCGAGGCTTTGCAGGTGAATTCGCAGACTTTATTGATCTGGCTCACGGTGTTGCTGACCTTCAGCCATACAGCCTACAGCGCTTTGGGCATCATGCACCAATCGTGGATCGCCATGTTGGGCGGCAGTACCTTGCAGCGCAGCCGTTTGGTGTCTTGGCGCGAAGGTCTGGGTTTGATAGGTGTGCTGTTGGCCTCTGCACTGCCCAGTGTGATCGGTATGGCCGGGACGGCCGTTTTTCTGGCCATAGCCCTTGTGGTGGGCTTGTGGGTCTGGACGCTCGGTGCGAGGCCCAAGCCGCTACCGCCTGAGGCAGTGCCCGCGTGGGGTTTGCCTTGGCGGTATGTGGCCTTTCGGCAGTTGATGGCTGTGTTTGTTCTCAATGGTGTCGCCAGTGCAGTGCCCGCCACTTTGGTGATGTTTTTTGTGCAAGACCGTATTCAGGCGCCCGCTGTCATGCAGCCCTGGTTTTTGTCGGCCTACTTTGTGGCAGGCGCTTTGTCTTTGCCGCTGTGGTTACGCTGTATTGCACGCTGGGGCTTGCCCCTGAGTTGGTTGTGGGGCATGGGATTGTCGGTAGCAACTTTCGTGGGTGTGGGGGCTTTGCAGGCAGGTGACGATACCTTGTTCTTATGGGCTTGTGTGCTTTCGGGTTTGGCTTTGGGTGCAGATTTGGCCGTGCCGGGAACCTTGCTCAATGAGCTGATAGACCGATTGGGTTTTCGTGGCCGGGCTGAGGGGGCCTTTTTGGGTTGGTGGAATCTGGCCACCAAATTGAACCTGGCCTTGGCGGCTGGCTGTGCCTTGCCTTTGCTGGGTTGGTGGGGCTATGCCCCAGGGCAGTTGACGCCACCCGGCTTGCAAGCCCTGACCGTGGCTTATGTGTTTTTACCTTGCGCGCTCAAGTTGATTGCCGCCGCCGGGCTGTATGTGTTTTTCATCCGACCAAGGAATGCGATATGAACCGACGTGAAGTTTTCAAACGTGTGAGCGCATGGAGTGTGGCCGGCCTGGGTGCGGTTGCCGCTTTAACCGGTTGTGCGGGCCCGCAGCCAACCGACTACGCCCAAGAGCGCCCGTTGCTCGATTTGCGGCAGTACTTCAATGGCACCATCGACGCATGGGGCGTCTTCACGGACCGCAGTGGCAAGGTGGTCAAGCGCTTTACCGTGGTGATGCAATGCGCCTGGAATGGCAACCAAGGTGTATTGGACGAAGATTTCACTTACAGCGATGGGACCAAGCAACGTCGCGTCTGGCGCATCGAAGCTCTGCCAGATGGCCGCTACACCGGACGGGCCGATGACGTGGTGGGTCAAGCCAATGGCCAAGCCAGCGGCAATGCGTTGCGCTGGCAGTACACCCTGGCCCTGCCCGTGGATGGGCGGGTGTGGGAGGTCCAATTTGAAGACTGGATGTACCTGATGAACGATCGTGTGATGCTCAACAAAGCAGTCATGAGTAAATGGGGCGTTCGCTTGGGTGAGGTCACCCTGTCATTCACTAAACGCTGAACAGGACAGCTCATGACAACGCAATTTTCTCCCGCAGCCCCCGTGGCTGTGGCCCCCGTCCTTCATCCTCCCGCAACCCGATCTTGGGGCGCGCCCTTGAACGCTCCTTTGACCGACTGGTCTGGTAAACGCGTGTGGCTGATTGGCGCTTCCAGTGGCATTGGCCATGCCTGTGCCATGGCCTTGGCGCGTGCGGGTGCGCAAGTGGTGGTCTCTGCACGTCAAGTTCATGTGCTCAAAGGCATCCCGGGTATACACCCGATACCCCTGGATGTGACTGACCCTGCTGGCGTGAAAGCGGCGTACGACATGGTGGTCTCCAGCGTGTTGAAACACGACACCTTGGGCGGCCCCCTGGACATGGTGCTGTACTGCGCTGGCCACTACAGTCCCCAGCGTGCGACCGCTTTCGATTTGCCGGAAATGCTGCGTCATCAACAGGTGAATTACACCGGGGCTTTGCATGTGCTTGACGTGGTCTTGCCCTTGCTGCTGGCGCAGGGTCATGGCCACATCAGCCTCGTCAGCAGTGTGGCCGGTTGGCGCGGCTTGCCCAATGGTTTGGCCTATGGCCCAACCAAAGCTGCGCTGACCCATTTGGCCGAAACCTTGTACTTGGATTTGCAAGACCGGAACATTGGCGTGAGTGTGATCAACCCAGGGTTTGTGGCCACGCCCTTGACTGCGCAAAATGCATTCACCATGCCGGCCTTGATGTCGCCTGAGCAGGCCGCACAGGCCATGCTGCAGGGCTGGGCTCAAGGCGCATTTGACATTCACTTTCCCAAACGATTTACGGCTTGGCTCAAGTTGATGCGCGTGTTACCTTACCGCTGGTACTTTGCATTGGTGCGCCGATTTACAGGGTTGTGATCATGGACCTGCGTTCGCGAACGGCCGAGGTGGCCACCTATTTTGAAACCCTGACCCCTGGCAGCGTGAGTCAGTTGCCCCAGCTGTATTCGCCGCAGGCGCGCTTCAAAGACCCTTTCAACGAAGTGCAAGGCTTGGCCGAAATCCAACGCATTTTTGAACACATGTATGTGGCGTTGGATGAACCCCGTTTTGTCATCACCGCTCAGTTGGTCGACGGACAGCAGGCCTTCTTGACTTGGGATTTTGTGTTCAGAATGAAGCGCTTTGATACACAGACACTGCAAACGGTGCGCGGCGGCACGCATTTGATGTTTGACACGCAAGGTTTGATCACACTGCACCGCGACTACTGGGACGCTGCTGAAGAGTTGTACGAAAAATTGCCGGTACTTGGCGGCTTGATGCGCTGGCTCAAAAAGCGGGCAGTGAGCTGAGCACCTGCAAGAATCAGTCAGGCCGTGTGTCGATGAAGCTCTGACGCTGCGCCATCTTGTCGTGCAGTTTGACTAAGCGTGGATGATCTTCGCGCCAGTCCACTTGGGGAAAACGAAAGTCCAGATAGCCCAAGGCACACACCACAGCGATGTCGGACAAACTCATGTGGATACCAGAGCAATAGGCTTTCTCGCCCATGCCCATCTCCATGGCTTGGAGAGATTGGGTCACTTTGCCCATTTGGCGATCGATCCACGCGCTGCTGCGCTGGGCGTCGCTGCGACCCGCCCAGGTCGCTTCCAGTCGGGCCAGGATGGACGCATCCAGCAATCCGTCGGCCAGGGCTTCCCAGGTTTTCACCTCCACACGCTCGCGGCCCGTGGAGGGAATCAGTTTGCCCACGGGGGATAAGGTGTCCAGGTACTCCACGATCACGCGCGAGTCGAAGACGGCTTCGCCGCCTTCCAGAATCAGGCAGGGCACTTTGCCCAAAGGGTTAGAGGCACCGATTTGCGTGGTTTCCGACCAAACATTTTCAGGAACGAATTGATAGTCGAGTTTTTTCTCTGCCAGCACCATGCGCACTTTGCGCACGTACGGGCTGCCCACGGCACCGATGAGTTTCATAAAGGGGGATTCAAAATTTCAATCTGCAATAAGGGTCTATTTTAGGTGAAGACCTACAATCGGGGGATGACGTTCTCTCCTAACTCTGCCCTTTCTCCGCTGGACGGCCGGTACGCCAGCAAACTCGATGCGCTTCGTCCTTTGATGAGCGAACAAGGTTATATGCACCGCCGCGTGCAAGTGGAAGTGGCTTGGTTCACCGCCTTGTCTGACGCGGGTTTTGCTGAATTCAAACCATTGACCGCTGGTGCACGCAGTTACCTCACGGCCTTGGTGAAAAATTTTTCTGAAGCCGATGCCGTGGCCATCAAAGAGATCGAAAAGACCACCAACCACGACGTGAAAGCCGTGGAGTACTGGATCAAATCGAAATTCAAAGACCGCCCCGAGTTAGAGAGCGCCGCCGAGTTTGTGCACTTTGCTTGTACAAGCGAAGACATCAACAACACCAGCCATGCTTTGCAACTCAAAGGCGCACGCGCTCAAGTCATTCTGCCGACGCTGGACGGCATCATCGGCAAGCTGCGCGAGATGGCACACAACTTTGCTGAGGTGCCCATGCTCAGTCGCACCCATGGCCAGACCGCAAGCCCCACCACCGTGGGCAAGGAGTTGGCCAACGTGGTGATGCGCCTGAAGGCTTGCCGCGAAAAGATCGCCAGCGTCAAACTCATGGGCAAGATGAATGGTGCTGTAGGCAACTACAACGCACACCTCTCGGCATGGCCCGACTTTGATTGGGAAGCCTTTGCACAGGGTGTGATTGAAACTCCCGAATTTGGTGAAAACAAGGACGCAGCCCACTGGGGCTTGGGCCTGAGCTTTCAGCCCTACAGCATCCAGATCGAGCCACACGATTACATGGCCGAGTTATTTGACGCGTTGGCGCGCACCAACACCATCTTGATCGATTTGTCGCGTGACATTTGGGGCTACGTGAGTTTGG
>CANGKR010000051.1 GCA_947454355.1 Comamonadaceae bacterium | reverse complement strand
TGGCATTCGGCGTTGTTTTCGGTCCAGCGCAACAGCTCTGGCGTATCGGTGAGGGAGGCAGGATTCATCACCCATCATAAGCGCCATGATCAAGGTCCTTCATTCGCAGCCAAGAGCCACGCGCTGTAGGTGCATGGCAGAATGGTTCATGGCTGTTGATGCACAAACCCGCCTTTACAAAATCCCGCAATCGGTGCTGGTGGTGATTCACACGCCCGCGCTGGATGTGTTGCTGATACGGCGAACCGATTCAGGCACATGGCAATCGGTCACGGGCAGCAAAGATTTTGAAGCCGAAGACTGGGCCGCCACCGCTGTGCGCGAGGTTCACGAAGAAACCGGCATCAACGCTGCCCACCCCCATTGCCAATTGCACGATTGGGGCCTTGAAAATGTGTATGAAATTTACCCTGCCTGGCGTCACCGCTACCACCCCGAGGTGAGCCACAACACCGAGCGCCTGTTTGGTTTAGAGGTGCCTGCTATACAGCCCGTACAACTGCATGCTTTGGAACACACCGAGTACGTGTGGATGCCCTGGCAGGAAGCGGCAGACCATTGCTTTTCGCCATCGAATGCCGAGGCGATTTTGATGTTGCCGCGCTGGAAGGCTTAAGCGCCATGCCCGATACCGCTCATTTCCCACACCATGCCCTGCGCGTGGCGACTTACAACATCCATAAAGGGGTGCAAGGTCTGGGTCCTACAAGGCGCCTTGAGATCCACAACATTGGCCATGCGGTGGAGCAACTCGATGCTGACATCGTGTGTCTGCAAGAAGTCCGCAAATTGCACCGCGCGGAAGAAAAGCATTTCAAAAACTGGCCCGCCTTGGCGCAGGCAGATTTTTTGGCGCCAGAGGGTTATCAGGCGGTGTACCAGACCAATGCCATCACCCGACATGGAGAACACGGCAATGCCTTGCTTTCGCGCTGGCCCGTGGTGGCCCACCAGCACGAAGACATGTCAGACCATCGTTTGGAACAACGCGGTTTGCTGCATGTGGTCTTACAGGTGCAAGAACATCGGGTGCATGTGATCGTGGTGCATCTGGGCTTGATTCCGGCCAGTCGGATCCGGCAGGTCACGCAATTGCTGGACTTCATTGCCCGTGAAATTCCGCCAGATGCGCCTTTGTTGGTGGCAGGTGATTTCAACGATTGGGGCCGCCGCATCGGGCGCATGATGATGGTCAAAGGCCTTCGTGAGGAAGCGCAAAGTCGAACACCGACGTTTCCATCTCGCTTGCCCATCGTGCAGCTGGACCATGTGTATGCCCGTGGCTTTCGGCTTGGGGGGCAGATGGTGCCGCATGGTCGCATCTGGCGCCGCATGTCGGACCACCTGCCTTTGGTGGCGCAGTTCCACTTCGACTGAACGCCCCATGCGTGCCACCCATTCCATACGCGACGGCCATCAAATTCGTTTGCTGGAAAGCGGCAAGGAATTTTTTGCAGCCTTGATCGAGGCTTTGGACCGCTCGCACTCGCACGTGCAACTCGAGACCTATATTTTTGATTTCCATGGTGCCGGGGCTCAAGTGGCCGAGGCTTTGCTGCGCGCCGGAGCCAGGGGTGTGCGGGTCTGGGTGGTGGTCGATGGGGTGGGTACTGCGCCAGTGCCCAATGCCTGGCGTCAGCGCTTTGCCGATGCCGGCGTGCAGTGGCGGGTCTATTCGCCGCTGAGTTCTCTGGGTTTGTTGATACCAAGTCGATGGCGCCGCCTGCACCGCAAGCTGTGTGTGATCGATGGGCAGTTGGCTTTTTGTGGCGGCATCAACATCTTGGACGACTGGTATGACCCCTACCACGGCGTTCTCGATCAACCGCGTTTGGATTTTGCCGTCATGGCCACGGGAGCCTTGGTGCAAGAGGTGCAAGAGACAACCGCTCAGCTGTGGTGGCGCATGCAGGCAGTGCGCAACGTCAGGCAGCACAATTTTCCGGAGGCTTTCAGTTCTTTCAAAGCGGCGGGTTTGCACCTGCCTTGGCTGCAGCCCGATACGCCTGACCATCCGCGGCAGATTGTGGCCAAAGCTGGCTTGCTGCTGCGTGACAACTTGCTGCACCGCAGCCACATCGAAAAGGCCTACCGAAAAGCGATTGGTCTGGCGCGGCATGAGATTGTGATTGCCAATGCGTACTTTTTGCCCGGTCGCAAAGTGCGTCAAGCCTTGATCCATGCGGCAGGTCGAGGTGTGCGCGTACGCTTATTGCTGCAAGGGCGCTACGAGTACTTCATGCAATTCCATGCGGTGCGGCCGGTTTACGGTGAGCTGTTGGCGGCAGGCATTGAAATTCACGAATACACAGCGAGTTTTTTGCACGCCAAAGTGGCAGTGATCGATGCGCACCACGATCGCCCTTGGGCCACGGTGGGCTCTTCCAACTTGGACCCTTTGAGTTTGCTCATGGCCCGCGAGGCGAATGTGGTGGTAGCCGATGGAGCCTTTGCTCAACAACTGCACACCCGACTGGCGCGGGCCATAGACCATGAAAGTCAGGCTATTGAGGCTGGGCGCTTTGCGGATCGGCCACGTTTGCAAAGGCTACTCGATGGTGTGGCTTATGGCTTGATGCGGTTGATGTTGTTTTTGACCGGCAAACGCTATTGAGCGATGTCAACCCAAGGAGCTTAAGAACCCCCACCCACAAGGGTAGTATCGTTCGCTGGTAGGATGCTGAGCATGTCCAAGAACGCCCTTACACAGCCATGACAGCTTCCGCAGCGAACCCCGCACCTGATCATGGCACGCCCATGTCCGTCAAGATCCGTGAACGCATTGTGTCTGCACGCAAGCGTTACAACGCCAACGACAATATCTCAGAATTCATCGAGCCCGGTGAACTGGAGGTCTTGTTGGACGAAGTGACCGAGAAAATGAAGGGCGTGCTCGACAGCATGGTCATCGACACTCAGAACGATCACAACACCCAAAACACTGCCCGGCGTGTGGCCAAGATGTACCTCAAAGAGGTCTTCAAAGGCCGCTATGTGGACGTGCCCGAGATCACCGAGTTCCCCAACGCCGAGCACTTGAACGAGTTGATGATCGTCGGCCCGATCACGGTGCGCAGTGCCTGCAGCCACCACCTGTGCCCTGTGATTGGCAAGATCTGGATTGGCGTTTTGCCCAACGAGCACACCAATGTGATCGGCCTGTCCAAATACGCCCGTCTGGCCGAATGGATCATGGGCCGCCCCCAAATCCAGGAAGAGGCCGTGGTGCAGTTGGCCGATTTGATCCAGCGCAAAACACAACCTGATGGTTTGGCTATCGTCATGGAAGCCAGCCACTTTTGTATGGGCTGGCGCGGCGTGAAAGACATGGACAGCAAAATGATCAATTCGGTCATGCGCGGCGTGTTTTTGAAAGACGCCAATCTGCGTCGTGAATTTTTGGCCCTCATTCCACGGAAGGATTGATCATGTTGGTACGTTTGCTGTACGCGAGTCGCGCTGTCGAGGCCGGCACCGAAACCATCGACGCGATCCTGTCGCAGTCCCGCCAATTCAATCCCACAGGAGGCATCACCGGCATCTTGTGCTACGGCGGCGGTATCTTTTTGCAAGCCATCGAAGGCGGCCGTGCGGCCGTGAGCGAGTTGTATGCGCACATCCAAAAAGATCCTCGTCACAAAGACGTGGTGTTGCTGCACTACGAAGAAATCTCTGAGCGTCGCTACAGTGGCTGGACCATGGGTCAAGTCGATGTGACGCGCGTCAATACCCGTATCTTGCTCAAATACTCTGAGCGTGCCGAGCTCGACCCTTACAGTGTGTCGGGCAAAGTTTCGATGGCCTTGCTTGAAGAACTGATGGCCACGGCCTCCATCGTCGGCCGTTCTTAAGGCATGTTGATCGGCTGCGATTTTTCCAGCAGCCCCAGCCGACGCAAGCCGATCGTGCTGGCCGTGGGCGAGTTGCACCAGCAGCAAGTTCGTTTGCTGCGGCTTGAAACTTTTGACACCTTAGCCGCATGGGGTCAGTGGCTGGCTCGACCAGAACCCTGGGTGGGTGGTTTTGACTTGCCCTTTGGCCTGCCCCGCGAGTTGGTACAAACGCTCGGCTGGCCGCTCGAATGGCGCGATTGCATGGCGCATTACGTTTCCTTGAGTCGGCAAGACATCCGCGAGCAGTTCGCCAGCTTTTGCAATGCCCGGCCAGTGGGCGGTAAATTTGCGCACCGCCAAACAGACGGCCCCGCTGGATCGAGCCCGTCCATGAAATGGGTCAACCCGCCCGTGGCCTACATGCTGCATGCCGGCGTGCCTTGCTTGATCGAGGCGGGTGTCAGCTTGCCGGGCCTGCACGTGGGTGATGCATCACGGGTGGCACTGGAGGCCTACCCCGGCTTGCTGGCGCGCGAAGTGCTGGGTGCACGCAGTTACAAAAGCGACGACAAGGCCAAGCAAACCCCCGAGCGATTGCTGGCGCGCAAAGACATCCTCAGCGCCCTGGAGCGGGGGCAAACCCGCCTGGGCCTGCGGTTGAAGCTCAGCACCATCTTGTCAGAGCAGTTGGTGCAAGACCCCTCCGGTGATGCGCTGGACGCCACTCTGTGCCTCGTTCAAGCGGCCTGGGCAGCCCAGCCCGCGCAGCGGCACAGCGGCCCGCATGGCTACGGTTTACCAGCTTTCGACCCCTTGGAAGGTTGGATCCTCACGGCCTGAACACAGGCCAGCGCAGCAGATGGTTTTTTTGAAATGTGTCCATAATGACTATGCCATTTGGTGTATTTACTACGCCAGTTCGCTGTGTGAAACTGTCAATGTGCTCAATTTTGTGGACTGATGTGATCAAGCCGACAAAATTTACGATCACTTTTATTTGCATTTAAGTAAATAAAAATAATTCCAAAAAATCAATTTTTGACAAGTGCGGATGGTGCATGGATGTTGTGGGTGCTGGTCACTCAAGCATTCACGACGCGAGGCCATCCAAGGGGCACAGGGAGTCGCCACATGAATTTGACGATATTTTTGTTGTTGTCTGCAGTTTTAGCAGTGGCCGTGGGGGTCTTGGCGTCCCTGCTGTTGCGCTCGTTGATGAAGGCACAGAACCGACTGGAAGACAGCTCTCAGCGCCGTGAACCCAAGTCCGGCGCCTCGCCGAGGTCGACGGATGCGACTCCCCAGATTCAAAAAGCAGAACACACCAGCATCAGGCAGGAGCATTGACGGGGGAGGATTCATTCACATCGTCTGGGCCGTAACGATTTGCGCCCTGTCGGCCCCGCTTTGCGCTGAAGCATCAAATCGCCGCGGCTGCAATGTCGGCGGCTTCACCTTTCAAATGATCCAGGGCTTTGACGGCTTCTGCATCTGTCCGATATAAGCGCAGGTTCGGGCCGGGTTGCAATTCACCCGCCTTGACCAGTGCGTTGAGCACCGGCAGTTTGATGCCGCTGATATGCAAGACGATACCCCTGCGGATCAGCTGTTGATGCAACTGACTGAAGGTCTCTACGCCCGTCACGTCGATGCGGTTGATCGGGTGGGCAAACAAACACACATGCTGCACATCGGGGTGCTTCGATAAATGGTCTGCAATGGCCCGCTCCAGGCTGCTGGCGGCCGCAAAGTCCAACTCGGCGTCCATGCGCAATGCATAGACATTCGGTGCCAAGGGCGGCAAATGCAACAAGTGGCGATCGCGCAAGGAGCCATCAGGGTGAAGGCCCACTTCGATGATGCGCGGATGCAAGCGGGTGTGCAGAAAGTGCGACAAACCCACCACCACACCCACAAGCACGCCCCAATAGATGCGCGGTGCGGTCAAGAGTGTCATCACAAAGGTAATGCCTGCGGTCATGGCTTCCACACGGTCGATACGCCAGAGCTTGCGAAACTGCGTGGGCTGAAATAAATTCAACACCGCCACGATCACGGCCGCGGCCATCACTGCTCGGGGCACGTACTGCAAAGCAGGCATCAAGAACAACAAGGACAGCAGTACAAAGCCGATGGAAAAAATCACCGCCCAGCCCGAGCGGGCTCCGGCATACAACATCAAGGCCGAGCGCGAGAACGACGTACTGGTCGGGAAACTGCCTGACAAGGCCGAAGACAGTTTGGCCAGACCCTGACTGAACAATTCTGTGCAGTCGTCCCAGCGGCGGCCGTCGCGCTGGCACTCGATGCGTGCGCTGGATGCAGTCTCTAGGAAACTCACCAAGGCGATCACGATCGCGGGCAGCCACAACTGGTTGAGTACCTCCCAGCCGAGCCATTGAGGCAGGTAAAGGGCGGGCAAGCCTGAGGGCAACAAACCCACGATGGCGCCATGTTTTTCATAGCCCATGCCATAGGCCAATGCCGAAGCCGCACCCATGACCAACATGACGCCGGGCCAGCGAGGGCGCCAACGCCGCAGCAGCAGTAATACGAGCAAACTGGCCAAACCAAAAGCGGCCGGCCAGCCGGTCATCCAAGCGCTCCAGGTGCCCACATCCCATTGCCAGGTTTTCACGCCCAACAAGGCAGGCACTTGCGAAGCCATGATGAGCAAAGACGCGGCTTGCGTGAAGCCCGTCATCACGGGGGCACTCACCAGATTGATCAGCCAACCGTAGTTGCCCAACCCCAAAAACAATTGGATGACACCTGACAACAGTGACAGCCATACCGCCAGCGACACCCATTCGGGTGAGCCCGGCTCGGCCAAACCGGTCAGTGAGGCGCCGATCAAGACGCAGGTCAATGCCGCAGGTCCGACCGACAGGCGTGACGCGCTGCCAAACAGCACTGCGAGCAAGGCCGGCACCAAACAGGTGTAAAGCCCGGTGACCAAAGGCATGCCAGCCAAACCTGCATAGGCCACGGCCTGTGGCACCATGACCAAAGCCACGGTCAGCCCGGCAGTGACTTCGACCTTGGCCAGACCAGCGTCCAGCCGTGGCCAGCTGCGAAAGGTCATGAAGCGCTGAAAATTCACCATGCCTGATCTTAGCGGCTTCAACGTTGCGGCATGTCTTTGACCGAGTACCCCAAACTGACGGTGGCGTCTTGCGGAATGGCGGGCATGCTGGCGTTCCAGGACTCCCAGCGTTCGCGCAGGGCTTGCAATTGTGTCGGTTGTTGCCCGCCCAGGTTGGCACGCTCGCGGGCATCGGCTGGGATGTTGAACAGGTAATCGTTGCCGTCCACCCGCAGATATTTCCAGTCGCCCACCCGCATGGCCCTTTGACCACGGTGGTTCATGCGCCAGTACATGGGCCGCTCAAAAGTGTGTGCGGGTTCACGCAACACTTGAGTCAAGGATTGACCATCCCAGGGGTAATCTGGATGAGGCTTGGCACCAGCGATGTCCAGCATCGTGGCGGACCAGTCCATGGTCATGCAATGCTGGTGGCTGACGCCACCTGGCGCAATGCCTTGAGGCCAGTGGGCAATCCACGGTACTCGGATGCCGCCTTCTGTCAGGTCCATCTTGCCGCCCACCAAGGGCCAGTTGTCGCTGAATCGCTCACCGCCGTTGTCACTGGTGAAGACGATCAGCGTGTTGTCCAGTTGACCGGTCTCGCGCAAGGCTTGCACCACCCAGCCAATGCCTTCGTCCATGTGATGGATCATGCGGTGGTAGGTGTGAATGTTGCCGCCTTGCAAGTGGAAAATATTGTCCTTGATCTCGTTCGCCAAAGCATGGTCTTCTCGGGTTTCCCAAGGCCAGTGCGGGGCGGTGTAATGCATGCTCAAAAAGAAGGGGTCGTCTTTGCGCTCGCCTTGCTGCATGCGGTGAATGAAGTCCACCGAGCGCTTGGAAATCAAATCGGTCAAATAGCCTTCATGCGGTGCTTCTTCTTCACCCATCCACAAGTCGTGCGCGCCATTGGATGCGCAGTGTGTGAAGTAATCCACACCACCGGCCATGGGGCCAAAGAACTCGTCATAGCCCGAGCGCAGCGGCCCAAAAGCCGGTGGGTAACCCAGGTGCCATTTGCCGATCAAGCCCGTGCGGTAGCCCGCCTCCTTGAGCAGCGAAGGCAGCGTGGGGTGCGAGGTGGGCAAACCCAAGGTGGTGCTGTGCCGAGCGCGGCTGTTGATCGGCTCTTCAGCTGCACCGCGCAAGCGATATTGGTAACGCGCCGTCATCAAGGCAAAGCGGGTAGGTGAGCAGACGGGCGAGTTGGCATAACCGTCGGTGAACTTCAAGCCGTTCGCAGCCAGTTGGTCGATGATGGGCGAGATACGGCCAAATTGGGCCTCACGGCCACCGTAGCAGCCCAAGTCGGCAAAACCCAAGTCATCGGCCACGATGAAGATGATGTTGGGCCGTTTTGAGGGCGTTGATGTGTTCATGGCGTCATTCGACTTTCATGCCAGTGGATTGGATGATGCGGCCATAGCGCTGAGACAAATCGCCCAAACGCTTGGTGGCATCGGTCCCGGTCAGGCCTTCGTAAAACAAATCCATGCCAGCCAATTGGGCTTGGGTGTCCGGGCGCTTGAGGGCGTCCGTGAAAGCTTTTTGTAAAAACTGCACGACGTTGTCGGGCGTGGCTGTAGGCACCATGGCCACATACAGCACTTCAAGTTCCAGGTCTTTCAGGCCCAACTCCTGCACCGTGGGCACCTCAGGGGCCGAGCGGGAACGTTGCCGACTGGTCACGGCCAAAGGGGTGATCTTGCCGGCTTTGACATGCGGCAACATGCCTGGCGTGGCCAGCACACCCGCATCGACCTCGCCAGACAACACCGCGGTCACGGCGGGGGTGTTGCCTTTGTAGGGCACGTGCTGGATCTTGATGCCTGCAGCGTCCATGAAAATTTCAGCAGCCAGATGCCCCGGGCTGCCACTGCCACCGCTGCTGAAGTTCAAGCCCTTGCCCTTGCCTTGAGCGATCAAGTCCTTCATGCTTTTAAAGCCTGCGGTCGGGTTGGACCCTACCAACAGACCCGAAGAGACCATGACCATCACAGGTTTGAGGTCGCCTGGCTTGAAGGGCATGCCTTTGTAGATGTAGGGGTTGACCGTGAAGGCGGTGTCGATGCAAAACAGCACGGTGTAACCATCGGCCGGGCTTTTCGCCACCAAGTCCGCACCGATGTTGCCGCCAGCTCCTGCTTTGTTTTCAGTGATGACGGATTGTTTGTAGGCCGTGGTGATGGCCTCGCCCACGGTGCGCGCCAAATAATCCGAGGGCCCACCGGGCGGGAAGTTGTTCACAAATCGAATGGTCTTGGTCGGGTAGCTTTGCGCTTGCGCGCTCGGCAGCAGGCCCCAGAGCAAGCTCAAAGCCATTGCGGCCCATAGCGTTTTACGTTGCATGAGGTGCCTTAATCGAGTTGAACGCCAGTGGCTTTGATCGGCTTTTCCCAACGCGCCAAATCGGCTTTTTGCGCAGCGGCCAGATCGGCGCCGTTGGAACCAATGGGCTCATAGCCGAGTTTGATCAGCTTGTCTTTCAAGGCGGGCTCGCGCACGATGCGCATCATGGCTTTTTCAAGACGGGTCAACGCGTCGCCTTTCAAACCTGCTGGCCCGTACATGGCAAACCAGGCAGTAGCCTCCATGTTCACACCCGACTCCTTGAGGGTGGGCACGTCAGGCACTTGCGGGTCGCGCTTGGGGCCTGTAACCGCAATGATTCGGGCTTTGCCTGCATGGTGCATTTCGGCGGTTTCAGAGACAACGTCAAACTTGTAGCCAATGTGGCCACCCAGCAAAGCGTTGTTGGCAGGGGCCCCACCTTGGAAGGGCACATGGTTCAAACTCACGCCCGTCGATTGTTCGAGCAATACGCCCATGAAATGGGGCAGTGTCCCTGCACCAGGCGTCCCATAGCTGGCCGAAGCAGGGTCGCTTTTGACTTTGGCCAGCATGTCAGCCATGCTTTTGGCTTGGGTAGCCGGGCCTGAGACCACGCCAAATTGAAAGCGTGCAATCTGCGAGATCGGTGTGAAGTCTTTCACCGCGTCGTAGTCCAGTTTTTTGTAGACGTGAGGGAACAGCACCATCGGACCGCTAGGCAGCACGACCACGGTTTGGCCATCGGGCTTGGCGGCTTTGACAAAGTTCAAAGCAATGCGGCCGCCTGCACCGGCTTTGTTGTCCACGATGGGTGTGTAGTCGTCATGCAATGCATCAGCGATCAATCGCGCCAGAATATCTGCCGAACCTCCTGGTGGAAAACCCACCACCAAGCGCAACGGGGGTTTATCTTGGGCGATGGCTGCTGGCAAGGCCGCAACGCAAAGCACTGTACTCAGAAAGGTCAAGGCAAGGCTTCTTCTGCGCATGGTGGGGCTCACTTTAGTTGGAGGTGTCGGTAATGTCTCAAAAGCCTTCAGAATGTAGCCTGATCCGAAGTGATTGATCTAATCAATCATGATCCTCGAAAACCCTGAGTTGCGCCATGCCCACCCCGAACGATGCTTTTGAAGATTTACTGCTGTACCGCATCTATCGCATGTCCTCTGTGGCTTCAGCCATGGTGGTGCGATTGTGTGAAGGCGGCTATGGCATCACCCGGCGCGAATGGCGCATCCTGGCTCTCTTGCAGGGCCATGACGGCATGACGCCATCGGCACTGGCCGACAAAGTGCAACTCGATCGGGCGCGTACTTCCAGAGCGATCGGAGCCTTGGCGGCTAAAAAACTCATTGTGCGCACACCCGCTGTGGCCGATCGTCGTGGTGCCCAGTTGGCCCTGACACGCGAAGGCCAGCGTCTTTACAAAGAACTCATGCCGCAAATACAAGCCATCAACCAAAGGATTTTGTCGGTCTTGAACGAGGCGCAATCGACTCAATTCCAAGACAGTTTGGAGCGCTTGCGGGTCAGTGCACAGGCCTTGCACAATGAAGCGATCACCGCGCTGCCCAAAGCCCAACGGCGTCTTGGTCAAAAAGCCAAGTGATGCCCGTCTTGCGTAAATGGACCCTCAAACCACTGATCTTTGGGGTGGGGCTGCTGTGCGTCATGAGCCCAGCACCTGCTTTAGATGCACGCCCTGAAGTCAGCGTGTGGACTGGTTGGGTCAGCTGGGTGGCCGATGGCGACACTTTGCTGGTCTTGCCTGAGCTTGCACACGAGCCGGTCAAAGTCCGCTTGGAGGGCATTGATGCCCCCGAGTCCTGCCAGCCAGGTGGCATTGCCTCTAGGGACGCCATGATCGATCTGGTGCAACGCAAAACCGTGCAAGTGTTTTCGCGCGGTACCGACAGTTATGGACGCGTGCTGGCCCGGGTCGAAGTCGACGGACGCGATGTGGCCGCCAACATGGTGGCGCAGGGCATGGCCTGGGCATATCGGTTTCGCGAGAGTGCTGGCCCTTATGCGGCTCTGGAGCGACAAGCGCGCCAGCAAAAGAAAGGTGTGTTTGCAGACCCGCAGGCCATGACGCCAAGGGTGTTCAGGCAGTTTCATGGCAGCTGCCAAACCCACGAGCCGGCCTTGCAAGGCCGTTGATCAATTCGCTCGCAGAGGAGCGCAAACCGGGCACTGCGGGTTGCGGCCCACGCGCATGTCGCTCCAGACCATGCGCCGTGCATCGAGCATGGCCAAGCGCCCCGCCAAGCTGCTGCCGATACCACTCAAAATTTTGAGCGCCTCTGCCGCTTGCATGGTGCCCACGATGCCCACCAGCGGCGCAAATACGCCCATGGTGGCGCAGCGGATTTCTGGTGGTGCCGGTTCTGGCGGGAACACGCAGGCGTAACAGGGCGAGCTGTCCTGGCGCGGATCGAAGACCGAGATCTGACCGTCCATTCGGATCGCCGCTCCCGAGACCAGCGGCTTTTTATGTTGCATGCAGGCGCGGTTGACGGCCTGCCGCGTCGCAAAGTTGTCGCAGCAGTCCAGCACCACATCGGCTTGTGCCACCAAGCGGTCCAGCAATGACGCGTCGGCCCGCTCGGCGATGGCCGAGACACGTACATCGGGGTTGATGGCTTGGATGGCTTCCAATGCCGAGTCCACTTTGAACTGGCCAATGCGGTCCAAGGTGTGGGCAATCTGGCGTTGTAAGTTGGTGGCGTCGACGCTGTCGGGGTCCACCAGGGTGATGTGACCCACCCCTGCGCTGCCCAGGTACAGCGCCACTGGGGAGCCCAAGCCACCCGCACCAATGACCAGGGCATGCCCTTGCAGGATCTTGTCCTGACCTTCGATGCCGAGCTCTTGCAGCAGGATGTGGCGCGAGTAGCGCAGCAACTGTTCGTCGGTCATCGCGGTGTCAGGGCGCAGCGAGGGGCTTATTTGTCTTTTTTATCTTCTTTGCGCTCGGCCAAGGTCTTGCTGGCCAACACGGTTTTGCCTTTGAGCTGGTTCAAGGCTTGGTTCAATTGAAAGTCTTTTTCAGATCCGAACTCGGGTGGACGGCGTTCGGCCACGGGTTTTTTGGATTCTTCTTCCAGCTTTTTCAAAGCTTCTTCGCGGGCTTTTTCGCGGTCAGCGTCTTTCTTTTCAGCTTCTTTGCCGTTGCCCAAATGCTTTTCAAGATCGGCCTCACGGGTGCGCAGCACCGCAAAGGGGCTGCCGTTTTCGGTTTCATCCACCATCACATCGGGCACGATGCCCTTGGCCTGAATCGAGCGGCCGCTGGGTGTGTAGTAACGCGCTGTGGTGATTTTGAGCGCTGTGTCGGGTCCGAGCTGGCGCACGGTCTGCACCGAACCTTTGCCGAAGGTCTGGCTGCCCATCAAAGTGGCGCGTTTGTGGTCTTGCAGAGCGCCGGCCACGATTTCACTGGCCGAAGCCGAGCCTTCATTGACCAAGACCACCAAGGGCACTTTTTTGAACGCCCCTTGCGTGGCTTGGGTCAAGCGGGCTATCGGGTCGTTACTGGCATTGCGCCGCCAAAACTGGGGCGAGGCTTTGTAGGTGTATTTGCTTTCTTCCAGCTGGCCGTTGGTGGACACCACCGTGACGTTCTCTGGCAAGAATGCCGCAGACAAGGCCACCGCGGCGTCGAGCAAGCCGCCGGGGTCGTTGCGCAAGTCCAGCACCAGGCCTTTGAGTTGGGGGTCCTGCTTGTACATGTCTTCAAGCTTGCGTGCAAAGTCTTCGACCGTGCGCTCTTGGAACTGGGCCACGCGAATCCAGCCGTAACCCGGCTCGACCACTTTGGATTTGACCGATTGCGTTTTGATTTCTTCACGCACGATGGTCACAGGGAAGGTGCGGCTTTCCTCTTTGCGGAAGATGGTCAACACCACCTTGGTGTTGGGCTCGCCGCGCATGCGCTTGACCGCTTCGTTCAGGCTCAGGCCTTTGACAAAGGTGTCGTCGATTTTGGTGATCAGGTCATTCGTTTTGAGGCCCGCGCGGTCAGCGGGTGAGCCCTCGATGGGCGAGACGACTTTGACCAAGCCGTCTTCCTGGCTGATCTCGATGCCCACACCGACAAATTTGCCCGAAGTGCCTTCGCTGAATTCTTTGTAACTTTTTTTGTCGAAATACTGAGAATGCGGGTCCAGGCTGGCCACCATGCCGGCAATGGCTTCGGTGATGAGTTTTTTCTCATCCACCGGTTCGACATAATCACTCTTGACCATGCCAAAGACAGCTGCAAGTTGTTGCAACTCCTCTAGAGGCAGGGGGGCAAAACTGCTGCGTGCAGCCGTTTGCAACGACACCGTGGTCAGTGCCCCAGCCATGGCGCCGATGGTGATCCAGCCCGCAATTTTAAGTTTTTGACCCATATTCCTTGACCTCAAACGATCCGTTCATGCGGATCAATATACACCCATGTCCCTGGCGCCGGGTTTAGCCCTTGCTTTGGCTGGCCACGGCTGCCGCGGCTTTGGCAGCTGCTTGGGCGTCGCCCAGATAGTAGTGGCGAATGGGTTTCAGGTTCGCATCCAGCTCATAGACCAAGGGGATGCCGTTGGGAATGTTGAGCTCCACAATATCTGTGTCTGAGATGTTGTCCAGGTATTTGATCAAGGCGCGGATCGAATTGCCATGCGCCGCCACCAGCACCCGTTTGCCCGAGCGGATGGCGGGGGCCAGGGACTCGTTCCAGAAAGGCACCACGCGGGCCACGGTGTCCTTGAGGCACTCGGTCAAGGGCGCCTGTTCAGGTGCCATGTTGTGGTAACGCAGATCGCCGCGCTCGCAGCGGGGGTCGTTTTCTTCGAGGGACGGTGGTGGCACGTCGTAGCTGCGGCGCCATGCCAGGACTTGGGCGTCGCCGTATTTTTTGGCGGTTTCGGCCTTGTTCAGGCCTTGCAGCGCGCCGTAGTGTCGCTCGTTCAGGCGCCAGCTGTTCGTCACGGGCAGCCAGTGGCGCTCCATTTCTTCCAGGGTCAGCCACAGGGTGCGGATGGCGCGGCGCAGCACACTGGTAAAAGCCATGTCAAATTCGTAGCCATCGGCCTTGAGCAAGCGACCGGCATCGCGGGCTTGCGTTTCACCAGTGGGGGTCAAGTCCACATCGGTCCAGCCGGTGAAGCGGTTTTCCAGATTCCAGGTGGACTCGCCATGGCGAATCAAAACAATTTTGTACATGATGAAAGGTTGAATGAGCTCAAATAAACAGTCGTCAGCCGCGCATTTTAGAATCCTCAAGTGGGCAAAGCATTCCAAGCGGCGCTGTTTTATTCTTTTCAAAGGTTTTTTTGTGAAATTTCTTCTGGACAACTGGATGCTTGTGGTCATTGCCTTGACCTCGGGCGCAGCCCTGATGTGGCCGGTTCTGGCCCAAGGCGCAGCCTCGGGCTTGACCACTGCAGAGGCGGTGCAACTCATCAACCGCGAAAAAGCCGTGGTCATCGACGTGTGTGAAAACGAGGAATTCGCCCAAGGCCATGTGGCTGGCGCGCGCAACGTGCCCTTGGCTCAGTTGGAGGCGCAATTGCCCAAATGGGTCAAAAACAAAACCACCCCCATCGTCATGCTGTGCCAATCCGGTGCCCGCGCGGCGCGTGCGGCCGCCCAGGCCCGCCAACTGGGCTATGAGCAGGCCCAACCTCTGGCCGGCGGCCTCAAGGCCTGGCGCGAAGCCAGCCTGCCCATCGAAAAAGCTTGAAAGCCACTCACCATGCAACACGTCAAGATGTACACCACCGCCGTCTGCCCTTATTGCGTGCGGGCCAAACAAATCCTCAAGGCCAAGGGCGTAGAGCAGATTGAAGAAATCCGCATCGATACTGACCCCGCCCAACGCGAAGAGATGATGGCCATCACCTCGCGCCGCACCGTGCCGCAAATCTTCATCGGTCAAACCCATGTGGGTGGCTGTGACGACTTGATGGCCCTGGACGCCCGCGGCGGTTTAGTGCCCTTGTTGCAAGCCGCCTGACGCTTTACACCACTGCCATGAAGGCAGTGGCAATTCGTACATAATCACCTGTTCCGAAAAAGTGCGACTTGCGTCGCATGGCGCGGTAATTTTTTAATTCTCAAGAGTTCCTCATGGCCGACTTAGATCCTGTTTTCCAAATCCAGCGCGTGTACCTCAAAGAGGCTTCCCTGGAGCAACCCAACTCTCCTGCCATTCTGTTGGAGCAGCAGCAGCCTAGCGTCGACATCCAGTTGGGCGTGGAATCTCAGCCTGTGGCTGAAGGCGTGTTCGAAGTCAGTGTGACTGCCACTGTGCACACCAAAATCGGCGACAAAACCGTGTTCTTGGTCGAGTGCAAACAAGCCGGTATTTTTGAAATCCGCAACCTGCCTGATGACCAAATGGGCGCGATCATGGGCATTGCTTGCCCGCAAATCGTGTACCCCTATCTGCGCGGCAACGTCGCTGATGTGGTGACCCGTGCAGGCTTCCCGCCTGTGCACTTGGCTGAAATCAACTTCCAGGCCATGTACGAGCAGCAACAAGCCCAGCAGGCCGAGCAAGCCGCTGACACGCAGGTTCAGTAATCCTGAACTCCGCCCCGAGCATGCACATCACCGTCATCGGTGCAGGCGCTTGGGGCACGGCGCTGGCCATCGCGGCCAGTCGACCGCATGACCAACACCCGGTCCGTTTGCATGTGCGCGATCCTGCCCAAGCGCAGGCTTTGCAGCAGCAGCGTTGCAATACCCGCTATCTCCCTGACGTTGCGCTACCCGACTCGCTTGTGATCACGACCGGCCCGCTCGAGGGTTTGACTGATTCCGCTCAAGCCCAAGACCTTTTGATCGTGGCCACCCCCATGGCGGGTCTGCGCAGCAGTTTGCAAGCGTTGTGTGACGTACCCGCTTCGGTAGCCTGGCTGTGCAAGGGCTTTGAGGCTGGCACCGGTTTGATGCCTCATGAAGTGCAAGCCGAAGTGGCCCCCCGTTTGATGGCCGCTGCCTTGAGCGGCCCCAGTTTCGCGCTCGAAGTGGCACGCCAACAACCCGCTGCACTGGTAGCGGCCAGCTCCCACGCCCGTGTGCGCGATGCGCTGGTGCAAGCCTTCCATGGCTCGACCTTGCGGGTATATGCCAACGACGACATCGTGGGTGTGGAAGTGGGCGGTGCCGTCAAGAACGTGTTGGC
>CANGKR010000050.1 GCA_947454355.1 Comamonadaceae bacterium | reverse complement strand
GTGAAGGTGGCGTGACCTTCCAGCGCGATTTTTACCGACAATGCGGCCAGGCGTGTGGGATCTTTCATAGCCGCAGGGGTGCCGCCCAAGACGATGGGCAATGCAGTGCTTTGCCGCACTGCTTCAAGTTGTTCAAAGTTTTGTACGCCCACCAGGAACAAGCCATCCACTGGCAGGTGCACATATTGGGCAATTCGTTCGATGGCCTCTGCGGCGGGCAAGGCGGTAAATGCGGTGCTGCGCGCAAGCAGGTACAAGCCAGGGTCTTGCCTCGCATCGAGCGCTGCTTGAAATTTGCCCAGGGTTTCTTGCACACTGATCAAGCCTTTGGGGGGCTTGCCATAGGCGCTGGGTAGCTCGGTGTCTTCGATGGTCAAGCCGGCCACGCCAGCAGCTTCCAATTCTTGAACGGTTCGCCGCACATTCAGTGCATTGCCAAACCCGTGGTCTGCATCCACCAACAAAAGCAGATCGCTGGCGCGGCAAATGCGACGGGCCTGCTCGGCCAATTCGGTCAAGGTCAACACCACCAAGTCAGGCGCGCCCAAGACAGTGAACGAGGCGATCGAGCCGGCGAACATGGCCATCTCATAACCCACATCTTGCGCAATGCGGGCCGAGATCGGATCGAACACCGAAGCAGGAAAGTTGCAGGAGGGTCCGGCCAGTATCGAGCGCAATGCAGCGCGGCGAGAAGTGCAAATCATGTGTGTTTGTTAAGTGAGCGTTAGAGGGGCGTGTCAACTGCGATTAATCACGAAAGCTCGGGTCGATGCGGTCGAGCATTCGCAGCAGCCCGGGCCATTCCATGACGCCATAAGGCCTGCGGGTTTGAGGTTGGTAGTTCATGAATGTTTCGTCCAGCACCTGCTGGCTCACAGGTTGCAGGGGGGTGTTGCAGGCCATGGCCGCCAGTTGTGCGCGGCACGACAGTTCCATGCGGTGCATCCAGTTGAAGGCTTCGCCCACAGTGCGCCCACAAGTGAGCAGGCCATGGTTGCGCAAGACCATGGCATCGGTGTTGCCCAGGTCATGTACCAGCACTTCTTGTTCGGCCATGTCCAGCACCACGCCCATGTAGTCGTGGTAGCTGACATTCAAAAAACGCATCGAGGTCTGGTTGATGGGTAACATGCCACAGGCCAATGACGAGACCGCCAAGCCTGCCGACGTGTGGGTGTGGATGACGCAATCGACTTCGGGGCGTGCCTTGTGCACCGCACTGTGCAAGATGAAGCCGGGTTTGTTCAGGCCGTAGTTGAGTTCGCCAAAGTCCGGCTTGTACAAAACTTCGCCGTCGTGGTCGATCTTCACCAGGCAAGAAGCCGTCATTTCTTCGTACATCATGCCGTAGGGATTGGTCAGGAAGGCATGGGGCTCGCCCGGCACGCGCAGGGTGATGTGGTTGGCCATCATGTCCGACATGCCGTAATGCGCGACCAAACGATAGCAGGCTGCCAGATCCACGCGAGCTTGCCATTCTTGCGGTGTAACTTGGCCTTTCAGGCTGGGTAATTGCAAACGGCCCAGGGTGCTCATAGGGAATCTTTCAAGAGGGGAGCCACTCGTTGGTGAGGACTTGATCGGATAAATAGCAGCTTAAATTGTGCATGAAAAGGGCCGCCACTTTTTCGGCGTAGCCAGTGAAATGGCCAGCTGTGTGCGGGCTGATCAAGACATGTGGCATGCGCCACAAGGGTGAATCGACGTCCAAGGGCTCCACCGCAAACACATCCAAAAAGGCGCCACCCAAATGGGACTGGAGGGCTTCGATCAAATCGTCTTGATGGATCACCTGACCGCGCGAGACGTTGATCACCACAGCGCCTTGTGGCAAGCGCTTCATGAATGCAGCGTTGACGAGTTCTTGTGTTTGCGCCGTTAATGGACAGGCCAGCAGCACATGACGCGTTTGTGCAAGCACGGGTTCGAGGTCGTCAAAACCCAGTACTTGGCTGAAGCCTGTTGTATGGGTGTAGCTGTTGGGTTGACGGGTGACGCCGATCACTTGCATGTCCATGGCGTGCAAAATGCGACCAATCTTGCGCCCGATGGGCCCCATGCCGATCACCATCGCGGTTTGTCCGGTCAGATCCGGCAACTGTGGGTCGTTGAGCATGGGCACCCATTGGGTGGCTTGCTGCGCCCGCCAAAGCCTGGGGAATTTACGTGCCAAGGCAATCAACGCGCCCACAGCGGTGTGGGCCACAGGATCGGCATTGACGCCCGAGGAGGTGGTGATGCGTACGCCGCGCTCGCGCAACTCTGCAAAGATCGGGCGGTCAGTGCCCGAAGCGTGGTTGTGCACCCACCGCAAACCGGTGGCCCGGCGCAGGGCCACATAGAATTTGGCCAGGTCCGGCAGGATGTGGGTTTTGGTGGAGGCCCCGGTCACCTCCCGGGTGATGAAAGCAATTTCAATGCGCTCATGAAGGGCTGAATCGTCGCTGGGCAAGACCCATGTCACCGCGGTGGGCGAGGGCGCTTGCGCGGCGATCTGCTCGATGGCTGCGCGGTACTTCGCCAAGGCGTCAGCAGACACCAGGATGTGCACGTTTTTCACTCGGGTTTGGCTCCAGAGGACTTGACGATCGGTGCCCAGGTCTCGTATTCGTTGCGGGTGAATTGCGCAAATTCCTGCACCGACATGGGGATCGGCTCAGCGCCTTGCGCCACCAAGCGGGCCTTGATTTCAGGATCGTCCAAGATGCTGATCACTTCCTTGTTGATTTTTTGTACGATGGTCGCAGGCGTGTTCTTGGGTGCAAACATACCAAACCAGGAACCGGTTGCCATGTCCACGCCCAGCTCCTTCAAGGTGGCCACTTCGGGCAAACCTCGCGAGCGGATGCGGGTGGACACGGCCAGGGCTTTGAGTTGACCGGCCTTGATCAAGGGGATCACCGAGGGCACGGTGGCAAACATGTATTGGAGTCGTCCGGCCACCAGGTCCCGCGTGGCTTCGGCGCCTTTGTAGGGAATGTGCTGGGCATTGATGTTGGTGCGCAGGCTGTACAAGTAGCCGGTCATGTGGGCTGCAGTGCCGATGCCTGTGGAGCCGTAATTGATTTTTCCGGTATTCGCCTTGGCGTAAGCCATGAACTCGGCCATGGTGTTGATGCCTAAGGTGGTTGGCACCACCAAGACGGTGGGCACTTCAGCCAGCAAGGCGATGGGCTGCAATTCGGTTTGCGGGTTGACGTTCAGGGTCTTGAACAGTGTGGGGTTGATCGCAATAGGTCCAAAGGAATTGACCAGCAGGGTATAGCCATCTGGCGGGGCACGACCAACCACTTCGGTACCCAAGTTGCCGGCAGCGCCAGCTTTGTTCTCGACCACCACCGGCACCTTCCAGCGCTGGGTGAGTTGGTTGGCAACTTCTCTGGCCAGAATGTCGGTGGTGCCTCCTGCGGTAAACGACACAATGAACTTGATGGGTTTCTCAGGATAGTTACCGGTCTGGCCCCAAGCGGACCATGACAGAGCGGCCATCCACAAACCACTGGCGAGATGGCGCCAGCCGAGTGGATTGGATGCAGAACGGGGTTTGAGAATGAAGTACATGCGAGTAGGGAGTCCATAGAGAGGGGCCAGTAATCTCTTGTATTCTGGTGCTCCCAGCAAAGGATTTGAAGTGGTGTTAGCCCCAGTGTCTTTTGCGTTCCTTTAACACCCATGGGGTATGGCTATGAATGTTGTGATTCTCGATGACTACCAAGACTGCATCCGCACACTCAAGTGTTTTGAGTCATTAAGCGAACACCAGGTCATGATCTATCACGACAATGTGAAAGAAGTTCACGTCTTGGCAGAAAGGCTCGCACACGCTGATGCAGTGGTGCTGACGCGCGAGCGTACCCGTATTGGCGAAGATCTTCTGGCCTTGCTGCCCCGGTTGAAATTGATTGCTCAGACCGGCAAGATCGCCTCGCATGTGGACCTGGCTGCTTGCCAGCAACATGGGGTCACAGTGACCGATGGCCGGGGCAGCGGCACTGCCACGGCCGAGTTGAACCTGTTGTTGATTTTGGCCAGTCTGCGTCGTTTGGTGCCTGAAGTGCAGCGTCTGCAGCAGGGCTTGTGGCAAGGCAGTTTGGGGCGGCAACTGTTTGGCAAAAAAGTGGGTGTCTATGGTTTTGGCCGTATTGGCGAGAGCGTGTGCCATCTGCTCAAAGCCTTTGGTGCTCAAGTATGGGTATGGGGGCGGGAAAGCACTTTGCAAAAAGCCCAGGCCCAAGGCTTTGAGATCGCGCCCAGTCGTGAGGTTTTTTTCAGTGAATGTGATGTGCTGACTTTGCAGTTGCGATTGACCTCGCAAACGCAGCATGTGGTCACAGCCGCTGATTTGGGTTTGATGAAAACCGATGCAGTTTTGGTCAATGTGAGCCGGGCCGAGCTGATCGAACCTGGCGCCTTACTGGCGGCCTTGCAGCAGGGCCGCCCGGGCTTTGCGGCGGTGGATGTATACGAACACGAGCCGGTGCTGGGTGCGCAAGACCCCTTGTTGGCATTGCCCAACTGCCTGTGCTCACCCCATTTGGGCTTTGTTGAAAAAGACAATTACGAAGCTTATTTCGGCATGGCCTTTGAAAACATCAATGCCTTTGCCCGAGGACAGCCTCAGAATGTGGTGCTCAGTGTGTAGGCTCATGCACCAGCGGCAGTTTCAGACGCCGCCCTGCGGATGCGTCGGGTCAATCCACAGCACGGTTTCGGGTTTTTCCACAGGCTCCATGTCGATGTTGACGGCCACCGCTTGGCCGTCACTGCGACACAGGACACACTCCAAGGTTTCGTCGGCACTGGCATTGATTTCTTGGTGGGGCACGTAAGGCGGCACGTAAATGAAGTCGCCTGGCCCCGCTTCGGCGGTGTATTCCAATGCGTTGCCCCATCGCATGCGGGCGCGGCCTTTGACCACATAAATCACACTTTCTAGGGGGCCGTGGTGGTGAGCGCCTGTTTTGGCATTGGGATGAATGTGTACCGTGCCGGCCCAAAGTTTTTGGGCGCCTACGCGGGCAAAATTGATCGCGGCTTTGCGGTCCATGCCCGGGGTGGAGGGCACATTACCATCGAGTTGATCGCCTGGCACCACGCGCACGCCTTCGTGCTTCCAGTCGGTATGGGTGTGGGGGGTGTCGTGGTCATGCGGCATGGCGGGCTCCTATGGATGACACTTTATCATTCCTGCACGGTCGTTAGAATCAAGCTGTGCATGTCTGAAGATAACCAAATATACATACCCGATTCGTTCATGGCACTGTTCATGTCGCCAGGTCGGTACAAGCCCAATGCCTCGCATGCCGACATTTCTGCACGCTATGAGTTGTGCGAAGACATGGCCCAGATGCTGACTGAAACCGCGCAGAACATGCAATTCAACTTGGGCGTGACCGAGCAAGATGTGCTGATGCAATGCCTGCGGGGTTTGCAGGCCGGGGCCTCAGTGGTCAGCGTCACCGAGGCCCAATGGGTGGTGCACCGCTTAGCCGAGCTGCTTAACTGGCCCCCGCTGGACGAGGCTCCGCAATGCCCGGCGCCTTGATGGGCCTGTGACACAATGAATTTTATTTTTTGCATTTGGCGTTTTAAACGCTTCCCAACCCACAGGATTTTTATGCGACGCTCGACTTGGCTCCAATTCACTTCTTTGCAATTTTTGTCCGCTATGGCGTTGAGCTTGGGAGTGGCCAGTGTGCAAGCGCAAGAGGCTTACCCCAGCAAAACCATCCGATTTGTGGTGCCCTACCCACCGGGTGGCCCGACAGACTTGATGGCCCGCTTGCTGCAAGGTGAAATGCAGACCCGCTTGGGCGTGTCCGTGGTCATTGACAACAAGGGCGGTGCGGGCGGCAATTTGGGTAGCAACGAAGTGGCCAAAATCACTCCCGCAGACGGCTACACCTTACTGCTGGCTGCCAGTGGCCCGATGGCGGTCAATCCAACCTTGTACCGCAGCATGCCTTTCAACCCCATGGTCGATCTGGCCCCGGTGATTCAGATTTCATCCTTCCCGCTGGTGCTGGAAGTCAATCCCAAAGTGCCGGTCAAAACCGTCAAGGAGTTGGTCGCGCTGGGCAAAACGCCCAAAGCGGATTTGAGCTTTGCCTCGGCCGGCAATGGCACGCCACAGCATCTGGCAGGTGAGTTGTTCAACACGCAAATGGGCACCCACATGGCGCACATTCCCTATCGGGGTGCAGGTCCTGCGCTCAACGATTTGCTGGGCGGGCAGGTTGGGGTGATGTTCGATATTTTGGGCAGCTCATTGCAATACATCCAGAGCGGCAAATTGATCCCATTGGCCGTAACCTCAGCCAAGCGCAGCCCCCAATTGCCCGATGTGCCCACAATGTCCGAAGCCGGCGTGACCGGCTATGAGTTCACTGGTTGGCATGGCATCGCAGTGCGTGCAGGCACCCCGGCACCAGTCATCGACAAACTGAACAGTACATTGAATGCAATTTTCAAAGAGCCTGAATTCCGCAAAAAATGGGAAGCCCTGGGCACGCCCGTGGTGGCTGGCACCGCAGCAGCTTTCGGGGAACTCATCAAGAAGGAAACAGTTCGCTTGGGCAAGGTCGTGAAAGACTCTGGCGCTACAGTGGATTGAAGTCATTGATCAAAGTCCTGCGAAGCAGCATGTTTTCGGATCAGTCACTTTTTATCGAAAGTGCTACGCACCGATAAGTGATTTTTATGAGTATTTAGTAATTAAATTTTAATGGTGCTGGTTTGAGCAAGGAGTTGGAGTCCCAGATTTGCGGGTAAACCTTGGCCTGTTGGGAGCAGTTCACTCACTAGAATCTGTTGCAGTGCAGCACATTGGTGGCTGCCAGTGCCCTAGGATCTGACCGTGTCAACCCCCCCTAAATCTGCTGCGAAATCGACGCCTCCTGAGGGGCGGCGCTTGATCAAGAAGTATCCGAATCGGCGCTTATATGACACAACCACCTCCAGTTACATCACGTTGAGTGACGTCAAGGAATTGGTCATGGATCATCAGTCATTTGGTGTCGTCGACGCCAAAAGTGGTGAGGATCTGACCCGCCCGATGCTGCTGCAAATCATTCTGGAAGAAGAGGCTGCTGGCGCACCAATGTTCAGTGAGGATGTGCTGGCTAACATCATCCGGTTTTATGGCCATGCCATGCAGGGCTTCATGGGTAAGTACCTCGAGAGCAATGTGCAGTCCTTCATGGACATGCAATCGCAGTTGAGTGAATCGCAAAAGGGCGTGTCACCCGAGATATGGTCCCAGTTTATGCAAGTGCAGCCCCCGCTGGTGCAAAGCATGTTGGGCGCCTATGTCCAGCAATCGCAAAACGCTTTGGGACAGATTCAGGAGCAAATGCAAAAACAAACGCAGCAAATGCTCGATGCGTTTGGATTGAAAAAATAGAAGGGCTGCCAAGGCCCTGTTTTGCGGGGACAATCGGGGTATGAGCGAAAACTTGATAACGATCTCCCCATCTCAGGGCCCAGCGCCGCGCATTGGTTTTGTCAGTCTGGGCTGCCCCAAGGCCTTGACCGATTCCGAATTGATCCTCACCCAGCTCAGTGCTGAGGGCTACCAGACATCCAAAACCTTTGATGGCGCTGACTTGGTGATTGTCAACACATGCGGCTTTATTGACGATGCTGTCCAAGAAAGTCTGGACACGATCGCCGAAGCCCTGAACGAAAACGGCAAAGTCATCGTCACAGGTTGCCTTGGCGCCAAAACGGGCGAGGGTGGCGGCAATATGATTCGCGAAATGCACCCCAGCGTACTGGCGGTCACAGGACCCCATGCGACTCAAGAAGTCATGGACGCTGTGCATACCCACTTGCCCAAGCCGCATGATCCTTTTCTGGATTTGGTTCCAGGAGGGTTTGGTACAGCGGGCTTGAAGCTCACCCCGCGCCACTATGCGTATTTGAAAATCAGCGAAGGCTGTAACCACCGATGTACTTTTTGCATCATTCCCTCGATGCGGGGTGATTTGGTTTCCCGTCCAATTGGTGATGTGCTCAAAGAAGCGCAAGCCTTGTTTGCAGGTGGCGTCAAAGAACTCTTGGTCATCAGCCAAGATACTTCTGCTTATGGCGTTGACATCCAATACCGCACGGGATTTTGGGATGGCAAGCCGATCAAGTCCCGTATGCTGGAGTTGGTGCAGGCCTTGGGCGAGATGGCCAAGGCGCATGGCGCTTGGGTTCGATTGCATTACGTCTACCCTTACCCCAGCGTAGACGCCATCATTCCTTTGATGGCGCAAGGCTTGGTGTTGCCTTATCTGGATGTGCCGTTTCAGCACAGCCACCCCGATGTGCTGCGCCGCATGAAGCGTCCGGCCAGTGGCGAAAAGAACCTTGAACGCATTCAGCAATGGCGCGAATTGTGCCCGCAGTTGGTGATTCGCAGCACTTTCATTGCCGGCTTTCCTGGCGAGACGGAGGCCGAGTTCGAACACCTTTTGAATTTTTTACACGAAGCCCGCATCGATCGTGCAGGTTGTTTCGCCTACAGTCCTGTTGACGGTGCTCAGGCCAATGCGTTGCCCGGCCAGTTGCCCGCTGCGTTACGTGAAGAACGCCGATCGCGTTTCATGGCTGTAGCCGAAGAGGTCTCGATGAACCGGCTGCGTGATCGCATTGGTGTGACCATGCAAGTCCTTGTGGATTCTGCACCCGCCATGGGCCGTAAAGGCGGTGTTGGACGCAGTTATGCCGATGCCCCCGAGATTGATGGCGTGGTGCATTTGCTGCCACCCGAAAAAATGAGCAAGACTTTGAAAGTCGGCGAATTCACATCCGCGCGCATCGTCGATGTGCGGGGTCACGACTTGGTTGGGGTGCCTGTGTGAAAGCAGCTCAGTGGCCACAGGGCCGGCTGTTTGGGGCGAAAAAAAACCGCAAAGTTTGCGGTGGGATGAAGCTGGATCATCGTACAGAAGGGTGTCATTCAAGTGGCACAAATCTGTGTTACAACTTGGTGCCCAGGAAGGGACTCGAACCCCCACGATGTTACTCGCTAGTACCTGAAACTAGTGCGTCTACCAATTCCGCCACCTGGGCATCTCAGGAAAGATAGGATTGTATATCAAAAAAATGACCACCCCCAGCAGCATGCTGGAAGAAATCGAAGGCAGTGTCCAGGGGCATCGCGATGGCCACGGCTTTGTTTTGCGTGACGATGGCGCAGGCGATATCTACCTGCCACCCAACGAAATGCGAGCCGTGTTGCATAAGGATCGCGTCAAGGTGCGCGTGGTTCGACAGGACCGCAAAGGTCGCCCCGAAGGTCGCGTGGTTGAAATTGTGGAGCGACCGGTGCAGCCCATCATCGGACGCTTGCTGCACGAGAGCGGCATCTGGATTGTGGCCCCTGAAGACAAGCGTTATGGCCAGGACGTATTGATTCCCAAACTCGCCATTGGATCTGCTAAACCCGGCCAGGTGGTGGTGGTCGAATTGACCGAGCCGCCCGCCTTGTTTGGCCAGCCGGTGGGTCGGGTCAAAGAGGTGCTGGGTGAGATCGACGACCCCGGCATGGAGATTGAAATTGCAGTGCGCAAATACAGCGTGCCGCATGAATTTTCAGATGCCTGCATCGGCATGGCGCGCACGCTGCCAGACAAAGTCCGCCCGCAAGATAAACTGCACCGCGTAGATTTGACAGACGTGCCCTTGGTCACCATTGATGGTGAAGATGCCCGGGATTTTGACGATGCTGTCTACTGTGAACCTGCCAAAGTCGGACGCAGTAAGGGCTGGCGATTGCTGGTGGCCATTGCTGACGTGAGCCACTACGTGGAGACAGGGAGCGCCATCGATGTGGACGCCTATGAACGGGCCACCAGCGTGTATTTTCCAAGGCGCGTCATTCCGATGTTGCCCGAAAAACTCTCTAATGGTTTGTGTTCGCTCAACCCCGATGTGGAGCGTTTGTGCATGGTCTGTGACATGCTCATCACCAACAAGGGTGAAGTGCATGCCTACCAGTTTTATCCTGCAGTGATGTTCAGCCACGCCCGCTTCACTTACACCGAAGTCGCCGCGATTTTGGCGAACACGCGGGGGCCTGAGGCGAGCAAGCGTAAGACCCGTGTAGAAGACTTGCTCAACTTGCAAGACGTGTACAAGGCCTTGCTGTCTTCGCGTGGCGTGCGAGGAGCTGTTGACTTTGAAACCACCGAAACGCAGATCGTGTGTGACGAAAGCGGGCAGATTGAAAAGATCGTGCCCCGCGTGCGCAATGAAGCCCACCGATTGATTGAGGAGGCCATGCTGGCTGCCAACGTCTGCAGTGCGGACTTCATTCAGCAGAACAAACAACCTGGTTTGTTTCGCGTCCATGAAGGCCCTACGCCTGAGAAAAAAGACATCTTGCGCAACTACCTCAAGGCGCTGGGTTTGCCTTTCGGTTTAAGCGATAACCCCAAGCCGGGCGAATTTCAGCACATTGCGCAAGCGACCAAAGACCGACCTGACGCGCAACAAATCCACACCATGCTGCTGCGCTCGATGCAGCAGGCGATTTACACGCCTATCAACAGCGGACACTTCGGTTTGGCTTATGAGGCCTATACCCATTTCACCAGCCCGATCAGACGCTACCCCGACTTGTTGGTGCACCGGGTGATCAAAGCGATTTTGAACCGGCAAAAATACCAACTGCCTGCACTGCCTTTGCCCGGCGAGGCGCATGCCAAACTGGCCAAGCGATTACAAAAAAACAAGAGTGGTGCTCAAGTCGAGTCCTCTTCTGCGCAGGTCAAAATGTCTTATGCCGAGCAGCAGGCTTGGGAGGCCGCGGGCTTGCATTGCAGCGCCAATGAGCGCCGTGCAGACGAAGCCAGCCGCGATGTGGAAGCATGGCTCAAATGCAAATACATGCGCGAACATTTGGGCGAAGAGTACGGCGGCGTCGTGACATCGGTCACCACCTTCGGCATCTTTGTGACACTGGACGCCATGTACGTTGAAGGGTTGGTGCACATCACCGAATTGGGCGGCGAATATTTCCGCTTTGATGAGGTTCGGCAAGAGTTGCGGGGCGAACGCACTGGCATTCGTTATGCCATTGGTTCGCGTGTGCAAATTCAGGTCTCGCGTGTTGACCTGGATGGCCGCAAGATTGACTTTCGCATGGTCAACGATCTGGACGACCTGGCATTGCGCTCCATGCGCGACAAAGGCCCTGCCAAAGTGGCTGGAAAATCGGTGGGCAAAACGACTGGCATTCATGTGCGTGCTGACGGCGGCGATGTCTCTCGCGACAAAGTGCCTGCTTCCAAGCGCAGACAAGGCAAGGGGCGCGGTACTCCATCTGGCGCGCCAGTCAAAGCCCCGGCTTCCAAAGCTCTGTACAAAAAGAAAATGGGTAAAGTGCGCACTTCCAAGCGCTGAACGACTGAACTTCTACAGGAGAAAAAGATGAGTTCAAATTCCAAAGTGGCTATCGTGACCGGAGCCGGAACAGGCGTGGGTAAGGCAGCGGCCTTGGCCTTATTAAAAGACGGCTGGTGCGTGGTGCTGGCTGGTCGCCGCTCGCAACCGCTTGATGAAGTGATCGCTGAATCTGCCCAGCCTTCTCACGCATTGGCCGTGGCCACCGATGTATCTGATGAAGTCTCCGTCAAAAATCTGTTCGATCGGGCTGTCCAACAGTTCGGCCGCGTGGATCTGTTGTTCAACAATGCGGGTGTGAATGCGCCGGGCATTCCACTCGAAGAGTTGACGTTGGCTCAATGGAAGAACGTGGTGGACATCAACCTGACAGGCATGTTTTTGTGCATCCAGGCTGCCTTCCGTGTCATGAAAGATCAATCCCCTCGCGGTGGTCGCATCATCAACAATGGCTCGATTTCGGCCACCACGCCCAGGCCGAACTCGATTGCCTATACCTCCACAAAACATGGGGTGTCAGGCTTGACCAAATCTGCCTCCTTGGATGGCCGCAAGTACGACATCGCCGTAGGTCAGATCGACATCGGCAATGCGGCCACCGACATGGCCATGCGCATGGCCAAAGGGGTGATGCAAGCCAATGGTGAAATCGCCATTGAGCCCTTGATGGACGTGAACCTGGTGGGCCAATCGGTGGTCTACATGGCCAATTTGCCTTTGGAGGCGAACGTCATGTTCCACAACATCATGGCCACCAAGATGCCATTTGCCGGTCGCGGTTGAAGGCATTTCAACGGGCCTGTCGGCTGGGGTGGCAATGCTTGGGGCCTGGAATGGTTCCAGTTCGACCTTCAGTGGCAGCGGCTTGCCAAGGCCCAAGCTGTCAAGCGCTGATCGGCAGGCCACAGGTCCGCGACCTCGCCGTGGTTGTATACCGCTTGGCATGCCGCCTCAAAAGCAGACCGCCCTTGGGCCAGTTTTGCGCCAATCAAACCGGCCAATACATCGCCAGTGCCAGCGGTGGCCAATTGGCCATTGCCCGTGGGGTTGATGCGACTGGTTTGACCTGGAGCCGCGATCACCGAGCCTGATCCTTTGAGCACCACCGTGCAACCCCACTGGGCTGCCAATTGCTCTGCACTTTCCAGCCGATGAGCTTGCACCTGCTCTTTGCTGGAGCCCAGCAGGCGAGCGGCTTCTAGTGGATGCGGCGTCAACACCGTGGGTCGCCGGTAAGCGCTGCGGTGCTTGAGCAATCGGGCCAGCACGGGGTCTCGGGCCACGGCATTGAGTGCGTCAGCGTCCAGCACCAATTGTTGACTGCGTTGCAGTACCTCGGCCAACACGCGACTCACGGCCATGCCTCCACCGCAACCACACACCACGGTCAATTGTTCTAAATTGAGTGCCTTGAAACTGCGCTGCATCCATGCAGGTTGCAACAAGGGCAGGGCAGTGGTGTGCAAGTCGTCGTCCAGTAAATGCACCATCACCCGTCCGCTGCCTCCCAGCAAGGCCGCTTGTGCCGCCAACAAGGCGGCGCCGGTCATGCCCATGCCTCTATCGCTCAAACCTTCCCCTCCCACAACCGCCACGTCCCCGAAGGTGCCTTTGTGGCTGTCGTGAAGGCGCAGCGCAGTCGCAGGCTTGGGATTGAGTTGGGCCGGACTGGGCTGGGTGTTTGTGAGGGCCAGGTCTTGCGGTGAGCGGGTCAAATCGTCAAGCCACAATTGGCCGCATAGGTCTCGGCCTTGGTTCATGTAGGCGCCTGCTTTGGCAGTCAACAGCATCAAGGTGTGATCGGCTTTGACGGCGATGCCCTTGAGAGCCGACTCAGAGTTCAGCACCTGACCAGAATCAGTGTGCAGTCCTGAGGGCATATCCACCGCCAGCACCATTGCTGGACTATGGTTCATGTGATCAGCCCAGTCGGCCATCAATCCCATCAAAGGCCTCTGGGCACCCAAGCCCAGCATGGCATCGATGCACAAGTCTTCTGTGCCCAAAACCAAAGGCGGTGCGCTGGCTGTGATGCCTGCTTGATGCGCTGCATTCATCGCGGCCAATGCGTCTTGTGGCGGGACAGAGTCGGGGGCCGCATACGAGACCACCACGTGCATGCCTGCCGCTTTCAGATGAACGGCAGCTTCCCATCCATCGCCGCCGTTGTTGCCCGGGCCACAGGCCACCCACACTGTTTTGGCATGAGGCGCCAAAGCCATGGCCAACTGAGCAATCCGCTGGCCTGCGCGTTGCATCAGGGCATGTGTTGGCAAAGTCGCTGCCAAGCGTGTTTCCAGCGCAAGGGTGCTGGCCGCGTCGTGCAGGGGGCGCTCGATGCCCGGTTTCAGGCGTTGCATCGTCATGTCGACATGTTCAAAGCATGTTCAATCGCCAAGGAAGCATTGAGCACCACATCGTCAGCCATGGGGCCTTGCCAGACCATCAGGCTGACCGGTAATTCGCCTGCTCTGTGGCAAGGCAATGACAAAGCACAGCCATCGAGCATGTTCACCACGCTGGTGTTGCGCAGCAACAGGGCATTGCTGGCAAAAAAGGCAGCGTCGTGCTCGGCACCTGGAGCCACGCTCGCAATACGGGGCCCTGTGATCGGCAGGGTGGGAGAGAGCAACACGTCCAGCCCTTGCATGGCTTGCATCATGCGGCTTATCCATTCTTGGCGGCCTTTTTGCAGGTCCAGATATTCATGGGCTTTCATTTGGGCGCCGCGCGCTATGCGTTGTGCCACGCGAGGGTCATAGTCGGCAGCGCCATGATCCAACAAATGACGGTGCCAGGTATAGCTCTCAGCAGCGCTGAATCCACCCGTGGCCAACATTCCCGCCAGATCATGGATGGGCGCCAAAGGAATGTCCACGAGCTTGGCGCCAGCTTGTGTCAAGACTTTCAAGCTGCGCTCCCAAGCCAGGCTCACTTCTGAGGACATCTGGTCCAGCATCAGGGCCTTTGGCACACCGATTGTGTAGGACGACAAGGGACGGTCAAACCGTGGCACTTTCCGGTAGGCCAGTATTTCATGGGCCAAGATACCATCGCGCACGCTGCGGGTCATGGCGCACACCGTATCCATGGTGGTCGACAAGGGCACTGCCCCATGTGTGGGCACTCGCCTGGCGGTATTTTTGAAACCCACAATGCCGTTCAAAGCCGCTGGGATCCTGATTGAGCCGCCCGTGTCCGAACCCAGACCGATGAATGCGGCCGCAGTGGCCACCGACACGGCGGCGCCAGAAGAAGAACCACCGGGCACCAAGGGCTCAAAGGCCTGAGCATTTGCATTGGAAAGGGCCTGCCCAGCTGGCTGGTGGGACACCGCATCCCATGCTGCAGGTGTTCCGTAATGCGGATTCACGCCCACACCCGAAAACGCAAATTCCACCATATTGGTCCGACCGATCAGGACGCCGCCTGCCTGCCGCATGCGGGCCACTGCCGGACTGTCGTGGGTAGCGGCTGGGGTATTTTTCAAGACCTTGGAGCCCGCCAGAGTGACTTCGCCAGCCACATCGAACAAATCTTTGGCTGAAAAAGGAAGCCCCTGCAAAAGGCCGAGCGCTCCGGCAGCGCTTTGGCTTGCCAAGTCAGCGTCTGATCGGATGGACATGAACACATGATCGCAGGCGGGGCTGTTCGCGATGCGCAGGCATTCCTGGATGACCGTTGCAGCCGTGGTTTGGCCGGTAGATATGGCGGTCAGGGTGGAGGTCAGATCGGCGGGGGCTGTCATGGGCGTGGTGCAGTGCTATAATCGAATGGCTAAGCAGATACCGGGTGAAATGGTTCACTCGGGGGATGTGAAGGCAATTAATCGCAAACCGGTCTCTTCAAGGTGTTGTCCGTCAAATTCTTGGCGGGCGATCAGTGGCCGGATTTAAGACTTAACCTTTGGAGCTCATTATGTCCGTTACCATGCGCGAAATGCTGGAAGCCGGTGTCCACTTTGGTCACCAAACCCGCTTCTGGAACCCCAAGATGTCCCCCTTCATCTTCGGTCATCGCAACAAAATTCACATCATCAACCTGGAAAAATCGCTGCCGATGTTCCAGGAAGCTACCAAGTTCGTCAAGCAATTGGCATCGAACCGCGGCAACATCCTCATGGTCGGCACCAAGCGCCAAGCCCGTGAAGTGGTCGCCGCCGAAGCCGCACGCGCTGGCGTGCCTTTCGTGGACCAACGTTGGTTGGGCGGCATGCTGACCAACTTCAAAACCGTCAAGACCTCGATCAAGCGCCTCAAAGACATGAAGGCCCAACAGGAAGTGGGTCTGGACAGCCTGAGTAAAAAAGAACAGCTGATGTTCAAGCGCGAGATGGAAAAGCTCGAAAAAGATATCGGTGGCATCCAGGACATGGCCACATTGCCAGACGCGATCTTTGTGATTGATGTGGGGTACCACAAAATTGCCATTTCGGAAGCCAAAAAGCTGGGCATCCCATTGATCGGTGTGGTCGACACCAACCACTCCCCTGAAGGCATTGACTACGTGATTCCAGGCAACGACGACTCGGCCAAAGCCGTGGCGCTGTATGCACGCGGTATCGCTGACGCCATCATCGATGGCCGCGCCAACGCTGTGAACGACGTGCTCAAGGCCGTTGCCGCCGCTGAAGGCGAAGACGAATTTGTGGAAGTCCAGGAAGCCTCTGCCTGAAGCCTCTTGTGACGTGATGAAAGGGGCTTTGTTGCCCCTTTTTTTTAATCTGACTTTGAATTGAATACGGAGTATCAAAATGGCAACGATTACTGCAAGCATGGTCGCTGAACTGCGCGCTAAAACAGACGCCCCCATGATGGAGTGCAAAAAGGCCTTGACTGAAGCTGAAGGCGATATGGCCAAAGCTGAAGAGCTGTTGCGCGTCAAACTGGGCACCAAAGCCGGCAAAGCCGCTTCTCGCGTGACCGCTGAAGGCGTTGTGTTCAGCCATGTGAATGGCAACACGGGCGCAATGATTGAAGTGAACTGCGAAACCGATTTCGTGACCAAGAACGACAGCTTTTTGGCC
>CANGKR010000049.1 GCA_947454355.1 Comamonadaceae bacterium | reverse complement strand
GTTCATGGCTTATGCCGACAGCAAGGGGCAAGGCAAGGTGGTGGGCGAGGTCAATGAGTCCAACGCCTGGCAGAGCATTCCCCCAGGCACGCGCAACTCGCGTTTGTTGAACATGGTCTGCGGGGACTGATTACAGCAAGCTGGCTTGAACGCACAGTCCTTCACGCACGGTGGGGTAATGCAGGTTCAAGCGCAATTCTTTTTTCAAACGCTGGTTGTTCAAGCGGCGGGACTCGCTCATGAAGCTGAGCAACATCAGGGGCAAAGACTCGGTCGCGTTGCTGCGTGACAAGCGAGGCGGTCGGGCCAGGCCCATCAAATCGGCGGCCAGGTCAAAGTAGTCGCCCATTTTGAGCTGGGTGTCGTCGTTCACGTTGTAGACACGCTGGGCTCGCCCCCGCCACAAAGCGGCCACACACGCGCGGGCAAGGTCGTCGGCATGGATATGGTTGGTGTAGACATCATCAGCCGGTTGCAGCACGGGCGTGCGTTTGAGCAAGCGGTCTTTGGGTGTGCCACCCACGCGGTCAGGGGCGTAAATACCAGGAATGCGCAGGATGCTGGCCCGGCCCCCGCCGCGTCCCCAAAAGCGGATTTGGGTTTCGGCATCTACCCGCCGCACAGCGCGGGGGGTGTGAGGTTGCACCGGCGTGGCTTCGCTCACCCAATCGCCTTGGCAGTCACCATAAACACCGCTGGTCGATCCATACACCAGCGCCGCCGCGCCAGTCCGTCGCCGCAATGCACGGGTGATGGCCAAGGTGCGCGGGTCGTGCGACCACTGGGTGCTTTTATCTGTTGGCGGCGGGGCCAAATGCAAGACCCGATGGGCCAGCCCCGCCAGGCGGTTCAAACTGGCGGCTTCATCCAGGTTGCCCACCAAGGGGGTGATGCCTGCAGCTCGCAGTTCTTCAAGCCGCGCAGGACTGGAGGTCAAGGCCATAAGGTTGACGCGGCCTTGCAATTGACGGGCGGCACGCATGCCCACATCACCGCAACCGACGATCAAGATGCGCTGGCGACGAAATCGGGCTGGCAAGGCGCCTAAAGGGGTTTGATTTGAGGGCAAAATCAGGGGGATGGGGTTACAAACAGACTCAAGGATACATGGATGAGCTTTCAAATTACCGTACAGCCCAGCGGGCGCAGTTTCACAGCCGATGGCAGCGAGACCTTGTTGGCCGCTGGCATTCGCCAAGGCATTGGTTTGCCCTATGGCTGCAAAGACGGCGCTTGCGGTTCATGTAAGTGCAAAAAACTCGAAGGCACGGTGGTGCACGGCACCCACCAAAGCAAAGCCTTGAGCGAGGAAGAAGAAGCCCAAGGCTTGATCTTGACCTGCTGTGCCACCGCGCAAAGCGACGTGGTGCTGGAGTCCCGCCAGGTCACCGAGGCGGGTGCCTTTCCCATCAAGAAGATGCCGGTGCGCGTGGCCTCGCTGGCCCGCAAATCAGATGACGTGATGGTGATCCAGTTGCAACTGCCAGCCAATGATGTGATGCAGTTCCATGCTGGTCAGTACATCGAGTTTTTGTTGCGCGACGGTTCACGCCGCAGCTACAGCATGGCCAATGCGCCCCACACGCTGGAGGCCGGTGCGCCCAAGGTGGAGCTGCACATCCGCCACATGCCGGGCGGCAAGTTCACCGACCCGGTGTTCACCACCATGAAAGAAAAAGACATCCTGCGGGCCGAAGGGCCTTACGGCAGTTTCTTTTTGCGCGAAGACTCGGACAAGCCCATGGTGTTGTTGGCTTCTGGCACAGGCTTTGCGCCCATCAAGGCCTTGATCGAACACATGCAACACCAAGGTATTCAGCGCCCGGCCACGCTGTATTGGGGCGGCCGCCGGCCTGCTGACTTGTACATGAACGACTGGATCGAAGCTCAACTCGCCCACATGCCCCAGTTGCGTTATGTGCCCGTGATCTCCAATGCCGCCCCCGAAGACGTTTGGACCGGCCGCACGGGCTTTGTGCACCAAGCCGTGTTGCAAGACCATCCTGACCTGTCGGGTTATCAGGTGTACGCTTGCGGTGCCCCCATCGTGGTGGAGTCGGCGCAGCGTGACTACGCGGCAGCCGGTCTGCCCGCCGATGAATTTTTTGCAGACTCGTTCACTTCTGAAGCCGACAAGGTCAAAGCCTCATGAAATACGCCATCGCATTCTGCGCTGCTTGCGCCCTCAGCCTGCCAGCACTGGCGCAGGTTCAATTGATCACCGATGCCGAAGCGCATTTGCCTGAAAGCAAAACCACTGTGACACGGGCCATCACGCGCGGGCCAGGCATCCGCTTTGATTCGGCCACGGATGTGCCCGCCAAGTCTTTCAGTTTCAAGGTGGTACTAGAACCCCGCGGTGGTGCCAAGCTGGACCCGCAATCCTTGAAGGTGGAATACCTCAAGGACCCGGTGGTGGATTTGACCGATCGCGTCAAAGTCGGCCTCAAGGGCGACACCATCGATTTACCCCAAACCAAAGTGCCGGTCGGCACACACCCGATCCGCATCTCAGTCAAAGATTCTGAAGGCCGCACGGGCACCCAAATCATCAGCCTGAACGCCAAGTGAGCCTGAGGCCATGATCTGCCCTTATTGCGACAGCAGCATTTCTTCGTTGGCAAAAGTCTGCCCGCAATGCACGCGTGACCTGTGGCTGATCCAAAGTTTGCAAGAAGAAGTACAGGACTTGCGCGAGCAATTGGCGGCATTGCAGGGAGCCTTGCCAAACACCCCCAATAGTGGGGTCGACTTGCACGTCCGCCCAGCTGATATTCAGCACTCTGATGAACTGGCGCCTGCGGCTTGGCGACTGGTGGGCGCTGCGCTGGTGTCGATCGCGTTGGCCATGGGCTTGCATTGGTTGCTTTTGTTTGTCTATGACGTCAACCCGCTGGTGCTGCGGGTGGCAACCATCGTGATGCCGGCATGGGTGGCGGCAGTGGCCTTGCGCTCAGCCCGCTTGCAAGGGCCTGCGGTGGCGGTGGCCAGCGCCTTGACGGGCGCGCTGGCGGTATGGGGCATGTTGACCGTGACCGGCGTATCAGACAACGTGCCGATTGCTCCACAAAATTTACGCGACTGGCGCGAAACCCTGGAATATGGCTTGGCCATGGCCTTGGGCTTTTTAACGGGCGCCCTGTGCATTGGCGGATGGCGACAGTACCAAAAGCGCCGGACAGCTAAAGCCCGGGCGGGCCTTTTGGCTTTGCTGCTCCGCCGCGATGCCCGAGGACGGATCGACGTGGATCAAATCTCTGAAGAAGTCCAAAGACTGGTCACCGTGGCGGGGCCTGTGGTCTCGGGCGGTATGGCCTTGTACTCGGGCGTGAAAAGCCTGATGGGCTGAGGCCCTTGAACGGATCCCTATGAAAACACTTTTATTGCAATGCTTATTTGCCCGCATGGGTGCTTTAGGTATGGCCATCGCCCTGTCCACCGCCTTGCCAGCGTTGGCGCAAAACAAACCGATTCGACTGATCGTGCCCTATGCCGCAGGCGGGCCGATCGATGTGACAGCCCGCGCATTGGCAGAGCGGGTCAAAGACAGTTTGGGGCCGGTCATCATCGACAACAAACCGGGCGCAGGTGGCAACTTGGGCGCAGATTTGGTGGCCAAAGCGGCGCCCGACGGCTTGACGATTGGTATCGCGGCCACGGCCACACACGCCATCAACCCTTGGCTTTTTGCCAAAATGCCCTACGACGCGGGCCGTGACTTTGCCCCCATCACGCAAATGCTGCGCGTGCCCAATGTGCTGGTCATGAACGCCGACGCGGCACAGCGCCTGAACATCCACAAACTGAGCGATCTGGTCGCTTATGCCAAAGCCAACCCCGGTCGCTTGAACTATGGCTCAGGAGGCAACGGCAGTGCCGGCCACTTGGCAGGAGAGATGTTCAAACGCGCGGCCGGTATTTTTGTGGTGCATATTCCCTACAACGGCGGTAATCCCGCGCAACTGGCGCTGTTGTCGGGTCAGGTGGACTTCAACCTCGACAACCTGGCCACTGCAGCCCCCAACATCAAATCGGGCAAGCTCAAGGCTTTGGCGGTGACCACCGCGCAACGCAGCGGCGCCCTGCCAGACTTAGCGGCCATGAGCGAGACGCTGCCGGGCTTTGAGATCGACACCTGGTGGGGGCTGGTGGCACCTGCGGGCACACCGCGTGATGTGGTTGAGCGCTTGAACAAAGCTTTCACCGCCGCCTTGCAAGCGCCCGAAACCAAAACCCGCTTTGGCGCGTTGATGGCTGAGCCGGTGCCGACCACGCCCGAACAATTCGGGGCCTTCATGAAGAAGGAATTGAGTCGCTACGAGCCGGTGGTCAAAGCCAGCGGCGCCAAGGTCGACTGAGCTTTCACTCTGGTCACTCGCCGATCACTCACCCAGATAGGCAGCGCGGACCTTCGGGTCGGCCAGCAGGTCCTGACCGCGGCCGGTCATGGTGATCAAGCCGGACTCCATCACATAGCCGCGATCGGCAATGGACAAAGCGCGACTCGCGTTTTGCTCGACCAGCAAAACCGTCACGCCCTTGTCGTGCACATCACGGATCACCTCGAAAATTTTGTCCACCATGATGGGCGACAACCCCATGGAAGGCTCGTCGAGCAGCAGCACTTGCGGGCGGCTCATCAAGGCGCGGCCCATGGCCAGCATTTGCTGCTCACCCCCCGACAAGGTACCCGCCAGTTGGTCTTTGCGTTCATGCAAACGAGGAAACAGATTGAAAATGTTGTCCATGTCCTGCCCGATGGCAGCGCTGTCGTTGCGGATATAGGCGCCCATCTGCAGGTTTTCGGTGATGGTCATGCGGGTGAACACACCACGCCCTTCGGGCACCATGGCCAAGCCTTGGCTGACGAGGTCCCAAGGGCCTTGGCCCGCGATACTGTGCCCTTTGAATTCAATGTCCCCGGCATTCAACGCCTGGGTGCCAGTGATGGCTTTCATGGTGGTGGTTTTACCCGCGCCATTGGAGCCGATGAGTGAGACCAGCTCGCCCTCATGGACTTCAAAGTCAATGCCTTTGACGGCCTGGATGCCGCCATAGGCCACTTTGAGGCCTTGAACTTTCAGCAAGGTGGTGCGCATGTCAGTGGCCTCCCGTGCCCAAATAGGCTTCAATCACTTTGTCGTTCTTCTGCACTTGAGCAGGCGTGCCTTCGGCAATCGGTTTGCCGTAATCCAGCACGGTCACGCGGTCACATAAACCCATGACCAGCTTGACGTCATGCTCGATCAGCAAGATGGTGCGGTTGTCTTTTCGGATGCGATCAATCAATTCGCGCAGTTGCACTTTTTCGGTGGCATTCATGCCAGCGGCGGGCTCGTCGAGCGCAATCAATTGCGGGTCGGTCGCCAGTGCGCGTGCGATTTCCAGACGCCTTTGGTCACCATACGACAGGGTGCGCGACTTGTAATCGGCCAAGGCCCCGATGCCCACGTAGTCCAGCAATTCCTGGGCGCGCTGGGCAATGGCTTTTTCTTCGGCTTGGAATCGGGCTGTGCGGAACACCGCGCCCAACAAACCCGAATGGGTACGCATGTGTCGACCCACCATGACGTTTTCCAAAGCGGTCATTTCGGCAAACAAACGGATGTTCTGGAAGGTACGGGCAATCCCCGCTTTGGCCACTTCATGCACTGCACTGGGTGTGTAAGCTTGACCTGCCAATTCAAAGGTTCCTGAGTCAGGGGTGTACAGGCCGGTGATGACATTGAAGAAGGTGGTTTTGCCCGCACCATTGGGTCCGATCAGGCCGTAAACCTGGCCGCGCTTGATGGTCATGCCCACATCGGTCAAAGCTTGCAAGCCTCCAAAGCGTTTGGAGATGCCTGCGACTTTCAAGACGGTATCGCTCATCTCAACCTTCTTTCGCTTGCAAGGATTTGCCATGCTCGGGCGATGGCCAAAGGCCGCGCGGCCGCATCAACATGATCACGATCATCGCCAGCGCAATCAGCAACTGGCGCAAAATCGCCGCATCCAAGCGGCCATCGGTCAAGGCTTGCAAGGGCCCGGCCACATAGCGTAGGACTTCGGGCAAAGCCGAAAGCAACACGGCGCCCAGAATGACGCCGGGCAAATGCCCCAAACCGCCCAGCACCACCATGGCCACAATCATCACGGACTCCATCAAACTGAAGGACTCGGGCGAGACAAAGCCTTGAAAACCTGCAAACATCGCCCCTGACACACCACCAAAAGTAGCCCCCATGCCAAAGGCCATTAACTTGAGATTGCGGGTATTCAGGCCCATGGCCTTGGCTGCGATTTCATCTTCACGGATGGCCATCCAGGCGCGGCCAATGCGCGAATGCTGGATCCTGTGCGAGATCAAAATCGCGACCAACACCAAACTCAAAAACAAATAAAAGTACAAAGACACCGAGGCCACTTCAAAGCCCCCCAACACCAAGGGTTTGCCAAGGCTGTGCCCCAACACACTCACCGAGTCGATCTGGTCGATGCCCTTGGGGCCGTTGGTGATGTTGTAGGGCTGGTCCAGGTTGTTCAAGAACACCCGGATGATCTCGCCAAAACCCAAGGTCACGATGGCCAGATAGTCGCCCCGCAATTTCAAGGTGGGGGCGCCCAGCAGCATGCCAAACAAGCCCGCCACAGCAGCCGCAACAGGCACGATGACCCACAGCGGCATGTGCAAGCCCGCAGGGAACAAGGCCGCAATGGCCGGAAAGGTCTCGATCAAATGTGGTGATGCCATCAACGCATAGAGGTAAGCACCCACCGCGAAGAAGGCCACATAGCCCAGATCCAGCAGGCCGGCATAACCGACCACCATGTTCAGGCCAACGGCCAGCAGCACGTAGAGTAGCGCCATGTCGGCAATGCGCACCCAGGCGTTGCCTAGCGATTGGAGCAACAAGGGCAACAACAGCAAGCCCACGGCATAGAGGGCGTAAGTCCATTTGGTTTTCATGATCTCTCCCCAGCTCAAGCGCGATCGGCCACGCGTTCACCCAGCAGGCCTGAGGGTCGCAGGGTCAGCACAAAAATCAATACGATGAACGCGAAAATATCCGCATAGTGGCTGCCCAGAACGCCACCGGTCAGCTCACCGATGTAGCCCGAGCCGATCGACTCGATCAGGCCCAGCAACAAGCCGCCCACCACAGCCCCTGCCAAGTTGCCGATGCCGCCAAACACCGCCGCGGTGAAGGCTTTGAGGCCGGGCAGGAAACCCATGGCATGTTGGACCGTGCCGTAATTGGAGGCATACATCACACCGGCAATCGCGGCCAGCACAGCACCGATGATGAAGGTGGCCGAGATCACCACATCGGGCTTGACGCCCATGAGCGAAGCCACTCGGGGGTTTTCAGCTGTGGCCCGCATGGCCCTGCCCAATCGGGTGTAGTTCACCAGCCACATCAAAATAGCCAAGGCCACGGCGGTCACGCCCAAGATCATCACTTGTGTGGGGCTGATGACCGCCTCGCCAATGAATATCGGCTCGCTCGAAAGCAGCGTGGGGTAAGCTTTGTAATTAGGCTTCCAGATGATCATGGCCAAGGTCTGCAGCAAGATGCTCATGCCGATGGCGGTGATCAGGGGCGCCAGTTTGGGACTGTTGCGCAAGGGTCGGTAAGCGATTTTTTCGATGGTGAAATTCAACACCGCAGCCACCACACAAGCGATCACCACCGCCAAAATCAAAATCACCCAACCCGGTGCGCCGGGCATGGCTTCTTTCATCAGTCCGATGGCAGTCCAGCTGCTGAGCGCAGCCACCATCAGCACTTCGCCGTGGGCAAAATTGATCAAGTTGATGATGCCGTAGACCATGGTGTAACCCAAGGCCACCAAGGCATACATGCTGCCCATGACCAGACCATTGATGATCTGTTGAAGCAAGATGTCCATGCAAAACTCCAGTGTGCGACCCGGTCATCAGAGGCCGAGTCAAGGTGAGGCATTGTAGTGAGCCGCAGGCGCACTCAGGTATTCATCGGGAAGACCCTTGTTCCCGGTTTTTGCGCTGGAGCTCGTCCATCTTGTCGGCGATTTTGATCTCCAAGCCACGCCGGACCGGCTGGTAAAAGCCGGGGGCGCTCATACCGTCCGGGAGGTAGTGCTCGCCTGCGGCAAAGCCATCGTCTTCGTCATGCGCATACCGGTAGTCCTTGCCGTAATCGAGTTGTTTCATCAGCGCTGTGGGGGCGTTGCGCAAATGCAAGGGCACTGGGCGGGTGCCGTCTTTTTTCACAAAGGCCTTGGCGGCCTTAAAGGCTTTGTACACCGCATTTGACTTGGGCGCGATGGCCAGATACACCACACATTCGGCAAGGGCCAGTTCGCCCTCGGGGCTGCCCAAGCGTTCGTACACCTCGGCGGCATCCAATGCCAGGCGCAGGGCACGGGGATCGGCCAAGCCGATATCTTCGCTGGCCATGCGGACCAAGCGGCGTGCCATGTAACGAGGATCGGCGCCGCCATCGAGCATGCGCACGAACCAGTACAGGGCTGCGTCAGGATCTGAGCCGCGCACAGACTTGTGCAAGGCGCTGATGGTGTCGTAGAACTGCTCGCCCCCTTTGTCATAGCGGCGCATGCGCTCACCCAAGACCTTGAGCAGCCAGGCGTCGGTAATCGGGTCGATTTTTTCACGCACCGCCGCCACGGCCAGGGTCTCCAGGGTATTGAGAAGCCGGCGTGCATCGCCGTCGGCATAGGCAATCAGGCGTTGCTCAGCGTCCGGCTCCAATGCGGCAATGGCCCCGATGGCTTGGGCTTTAGCCACGATCTGCTGCAGATCTGCCTCGGCCAATGGCTGCAAGACGTAGACGGCGGCTCGAGATAGCAAAGCAGAGTTGACTTCAAAGGATGGGTTCTCGGTGGTGGCCCCGATGAAAGTGAACAAGCCGCTTTCCACATGCGGCAAAAACGCGTCCTGCTGACTTTTATTGAAACGATGCACCTCGTCCACAAACACGATGGTGCGCTGTGGATGCAGACCGGTGCGGGCGAGTTCGGCTTTGTCCACTGCTTCGCGGATGTCCTTGACGCCGCCCAGCACCGCACTGATGGTGATGAACTGGGCATCGAAGGCATCGGCCATCAAACGCGCGATGGTGGTTTTACCCACACCGGGCGGGCCCCACAGGATGCAACTGTGCGGTTGCCCAGACTCGAAAGCCAAGCGCAACGCCAGCCCTTCGCCCAGCAGATGGGACTGACCGATGACCTCCCCCAGGTTGCGGGGACGCAAACGCTCTGCCAAAGGCTGGTGCGTGGCATTCAGATGAGGTGGACGGACAGAGGGACCCTTCATGCCCTCGAGTGTACGTGGGCCCCAAGGCGATTCCAACCGGCGCCTTCCCATCCCAAACAGTCCACTTCTGAAAGAATTATTTTAAAATAAATTATTGAAAATTAATAAATAATTTGATTGCATTTAATTGTTTTTAGAGGTTTTAAAATTAATTACACCCAAGCGGAGGCATTCGATATGAAACGATACGGCGCGGAATTCTTTGACACCTTCTGGCTGGTGCTTGGAGGCTGCGGCAGCGCGGTCCTGGCCGCGGCTTTTCCAAACGTGGGATCGGCTTGCACGGCGTATCGCGTGGGCGCAGTCTTGGGAGCTTGGTCTTACCGTCTGATTGCAGAAGACTCGATCTGACTCAAGGCCGCAGGACATCAACCCCTGCAGGAGGCTTGAACTGGAAATGGTCGGCACCCCAAGTGGGGTTGGCTTCGTAATCAGAAAAAGTCAATACCGAACGTTGGCCAAAACTGTCCTGCACCTCCAGCACCGCCAAGGCGGGGCCTTTGTCGGTGATGCGAAATGCCGCCAACACCGACTGGATCTGTCCGTCCTTCGCCTTAGGGATGGCCCGCATCCATTGCAGGCCGTCCTTGTCAGGTTCAGCCTGGAAAGCAAAATCAGCCTGTAAGGCCTTGAGGTCGGTAGCCGAGGTCAAAATGGCCGCGGGCGTGGAGCCCAACACCTGCGCTTGTTTGCGGGCGGTGACCTGGTTCAGGTCGACGTCATACATCCACAGTGTTTGGCCATCGGCCACCAAAGTTTGCACGAAGGGCTTGGTGTATTGAAATCGAAAACGCCCGGGCCGCTCAAATTCAAACACACCCGTCGAGGTCTTGACCCGCGCCGTTTGTCCTGCTTTGGCTGGCGCTGTGACCACTTGGGTGAACGGTGCTCTTCCGGTTTTGGCTTGCCGCATGAACTGCGTCAAACTGTCCATACCATCAGCACGTGCCGACATGGCCGTCAACACGCAGCCTACCGCCAACAAGGGACGGCCCCAGGTTTGCAGCCACTGGGCCCAGCGAGGTGAGTCTGTGGGTGTGTTGATGTGCTTCATCATTCGGACCGGGCGGGCACCAAAATTTCCCGCTGGCCGCTGCCGCTCATGGCGCTGACGAGACCGGCTTTTTCCATGTCTTCCACCAAACGTGCGGCGCGGTTGTAGCCGATTTTCAAGTGGCGTTGCACCAGGGAAATGCTGGCTTTGCGGTTCTTCAACACGACTTCAACGGCTTGGTCGTACATCGGATCTTTTTCACCGCCGTCACCGTCCAATGCGCCATCGTCGTTGTCCACGGTGCCGCCGTCCAGAACGCCTTCGATGTAGTCGGGCTCGCCCTGCGACTTGAGGTAGCTCACCACGCGGTGCACCTCGTCATCGCTGACAAAGGCGCCGTGCACGCGGATTGGAAAGCCCGTGCCCGAAGGCATGTAAAGCATGTCACCCATGCCCAGCAAGGCTTCAGCACCCATCTGGTCCAAGATGGTTCGGCTGTCGATCTTGCTCGAGACTTGAAACGCAATGCGCGTCGGAATGTTGGCCTTGATCAAACCGGTGATCACATCCACGCTGGGACGCTGCGTGGCCAAGATCAAATGGATGCCTGCCGCACGCGCTTTTTGAGCCAAGCGGGCGATCAGCTCTTCGATCTTCTTGCCCACCACCATCATCAAGTCGGCCAGCTCGTCGATCACCACCACGATGTGCGGCAAGCGCTTGAGCGGCTCGGGGTCATCTGGAGTCAAACTGAAAGGGTTGTAAATGAACTCTTCGCGGGCTGTGGCTTCGTCAATTTTGGTGTTGTAGCCTGCCAAATTGCGCACGCCCATTTTGCTCATCAGTTTGTAACGGCGCTCCATTTCGGCGACGCACCAGTTCAGACCATGAGCGGCTTGCTTCATGTCGGTGACCACGGGCGCCAGCAAATGGGGAATGCCTTCATAGACCGACATCTCCAACATCTTGGGGTCGATCATCAGCAAGCGCACATCACGCGCTTCAGCTTTGTACAGCAGCGACAAGATCATGGCGTTGATGCCGACCGACTTGCCCGAGCCTGTGGTGCCGGCCACCAAAACGTGTGGCATCTTGGCCAGATCGGCCACCACCGGATTGCCGCCAATGTCTTTACCCAAACCCATGGTGAGCAAGGACTTGGCTTCGTGATAGACCTGCGAGCCCAGAATTTCGCTGAGCTTGATGGACTGGCGTTTGGCGTTGGGTAATTCCAGCGCCATGAAGTTTTTACCGGGGATGGTTTCGATCACGCGGATCGACACCAAGCTGAGCGAACGGGCCAGGTCTTTGGCCAGGTTCACCACCTGTGAGCCTTTGACGCCCGTGGCCGGTTCGATTTCGTAACGGGTGACTACAGGCCCAGGGGCTGCAGCCAGCACACGCACTTCCACGCCAAAATCCTTCAGGCGTTTTTCGATCATGCGGCTGGTCATCTCCAGCGTTTCCAGTGCCACGCCTTCTTGCTGAGTTGTCAGGCTGTCAAGCAAATCCACTTGAGGCAACTTGCTGTCGGGCAGCTCGTTGAAAAGCGGCTTTTGACGCTCCTTTTGCACACGCTCGCTCACACTGGTCTGCTGCACAAGGGCTTCGATCACCACCGGGTTGTGCACAGGTGCTGGGGCCACAGGCGCCGTCCAGGACACCGGCTCCAAGGTCGGTTCGTTCAAACCCGACAGCTCCTTGGGCAGCATTTGCGGCTCGATCGGCTCCAGGGGGGCGGCATGGTCACGCTCGCGCAAGGCTTGCTGACCCAGTGCATAGTCTTGTTCGATTTCACGTTTTTCCTGACGCGAAGCAATCAGACCGTCGATGTGCGAGCCAATCGATTCGGCCAAACGTCCCCAAGAAAAACGAAACACCAAGGCCACGCCCAACACCGCCAACACCAAGCTGGCCAAGGCCGAACCCGTCATGCCCAACCAATGCAGGCTTTGATGGCCAGCCCAGTAACCCAAGGCACCACCGCTTTGGCCTGGCAACTGGGCATCGAATTTGTACAAACGCAGCCATTCCATAGAGCAGCTGGCCACCATCAACATCACCAGCCCCAGCCAAAAGGCGGTCCGGCTGCGGGTCAGGGGCCAAGCAGGAGTAGCCACAGCTGACTCACCACGCAACCAAGCGGCCAAGGCCGCCAACCAGGCACGCGCTGCCGCGGCGACGCACCACCACACGGAATAACCAAAAGAAAAGTAAGCGATGTCAGACAGCCAAGCGCCCAGATGGCCGACCCAGTTGCGCACAATGCCATCAGCGCCCGAACTTGACCACGAAGGGTCACGCACATTGAAACTGAGCAAGGACAACAGGGTCAGTACCAAAACAGCACCGGCCACAAACAAGCCGAACTCTTGGGCAAAGCGAGACAAACCTGTCCGCGATGCGGTCTCTTCTTCGGGTGGTGTTGACCCGGTGGGGTGGGCAAGCGTGTGAATGGAATAAGTCATAGCAGTGCATGCAAGCTTACCCGATACCAAGAGGGTTTTGAAGCGCAGGATGCTATGGGCAATACAGCTCAAAGCCTTGCGTTTCCAGTCCTTTGTGCAAGCTTCTTACAATCGAGGGTAACGGGTCTTTGTTTCCGATCCATTTGAGAAGTTCATGTCCAACGTCCAACACGCCCAAGTTTTGATTCTCGGTTCCGGCCCTGCCGGTTACACCGCAGCCGTTTACGCGGCTCGCGCCAACCTCAAACCCCTGTTGATTACCGGTATGGCTCAAGGCGGCCAACTGATGACCACCACTGAAGTCGACAACTGGCCTGCCGATGTCCATGGCGTGCAAGGTCCCGAGTTGATGCAGCGTTTTCTGGAACACGCCGAGCGTTTTCATACACAAATCGTGTTCGATCACATCAACAAAGTGGACTTTTCAAAGCGTCCCTTTACCCTGACAGGTGACAGCGGCACCTACACCTGCGATGCCTTGATCATCTGCACGGGTGCTTCGGCCAAATACTTGGGCTTGCCCTCCGAGCAAGCCTTCATGGGGCGTGGCGTCTCCGGCTGCGCCACCTGCGATGGTTTCTTCTACCGCGAGCAACCCGTCTGCGTGGTGGGTGGTGGCAATACGGCTGTAGAAGAAGCGCTGTACCTGTCGAACATTGCCTCCAGCGTGCACCTGATCCACCGCCGCGACAAGTTCAAGGCCGAAGCCATCATGATTGACAAACTGATGGAGAAAGTGGCCGCCGGCAAGATCATTCTGGAAACCAACAGCGTGCTCGACGAAGTCTTGGGCGATGCCTCCGGTGTCACTGGCGTGCGTTTGAAATCGGTGGACAGCGAAGCCACTCGTGAATTGAAGCTGCAAGGCTGCTTCATTGCCATCGGTCACCACCCCAACACCGACATCTTTGAAGGCCAATTGGACATGAAAGGCGGCTATCTGCTGACCCGCAGTGGCTCGCAGGGTTTTGCCACCATGACCAGCGTGCCCGGCGTTTTTGCGGCTGGCGACGTGCAAGACAACATTTACCGCCAGGCCATCACCAGTGCCGGCACAGGCTGTATGGCGGCGCTGGACGCCCAGCGCTTTCTGGAGCAAGGCGAGCACTGAAATAAAAGGCGCTATAATCACAGGCTTTGCTGGATTCAGCGAAGAGATGGGTTACCGCCACCCTGTACTGGCGAGGTGAGGCGCTCGTGTGAACGACCGCCGTAGATATGGAGTGTCCACATGGCACGCGTATGTGATGTAACGGGCAAAGGCCCCATGACCGGGAACAATGTTTCCCACGCCAACAACAAAACCAAGCGCCGGTTCTTGCCGAACCTGCAATACCGCCGTTTCTGGGTGGAGACTGAAAACCGTTGGGTGCGCCTGCGCGTCTCCAGCGCAGCTCTGCGTTTGATCGACAAGAACGGCATCGACGCCGTGTTGGCTGACCTGCGCGCACGCGGTCAAGCTTAATTCCAGTTACTGAAAGGACACGATCATGGCTTCCAAAGGCGGACGCGAAAAAATCAAGCTGGAATCTACAGCCGGTACAGGTCACTTCTACACGACCAGCAAAAACAAGAAAACCATGCCCGAGAAAATGTCGATCATGAAGTTCGACCCTAAAGCTCGCAAGCATGTGGAGTACAAAGAAATCAAACTGAAGTAATTCAGTGCGTTTCTGCAGATCTTCGGGTCTGCACTTCCCAACAAAAAACCCGCTTCCAGCGGGTTTTTTGTTGGGCTTCAAGAATCATCAAGCCGGTTTGACCGCCACCGCACGCAGCTGCGTGGAGAAGTCGCGCAAGGCCGTGATGCCGCTCTCTTCAGCGCGGCGGCACCAGGACTGAAGGTCGGCCGCCAGTTGCTCGCGGGTGTGCGAGGTATTGAGCCAGATTTGCGAAAGCTCTTCGCGCATCACCACCATTTTGTCGAGCACCGGGTACGCTGCGCGAGCCTGAGACAACAGGGAAACCGCTTCGGCGGGGACTTTCTCAGCATCGCGGTGGAACCAGCGCGAAGCGACTTTGATCACATGATCGTCCACCTTGGCCGAGGACACTTCTTGGCGGAACACGCCGCGCATTTGGCGTGCATAGCTGGCCATCACCTCGTAACGGTTGGCAATCAACGCTTCGAGGGTCTTTTCATCAGCCACAGGGCGCACTTCGCCGTAAGCGAGTTTGGGCGGTGTCTTTTTAACTTTGGCCAAACCGCAAAACTGCAGGATAGAGATGTACATCCAGCCAATATCAAACTCATAGGGCTTGACGGACAGCTTGGCCGATGTGGGGTAAGTGTGGTGGTTATTGTGCAACTCCTCGCCACCGATGATGATGCCCCAAGGCGAGATGTTGGTGCTCGCATCGTGCGCCTCAAAATTGCGGTAGCCCCAAAAGTGGGCCGCGCCGTTGATGATGCCGGCTGCTGTGATCGGGATCCACATCATCTGCACTGCCCAAACCGTCAAGCCCAAAGCGCCGAACAGCGCCAGGTTGACAATCAACATCAAGGCCACACCTTGCCAAGAAAAGCGGGTGTATAGGTTGCGTTCAATCCAGTCGTCCGGTGTGCCGTGGCCGTAGCGATCCAGGGTTTCCTGGTTTTTGGCTTCAATGCGGTACAACTCGGCACCCGTGAACAAAACGGTGCGTATGCCATGTACATGCGGGCTGTGGGGATCTTCGGCCTGTTCGCACTTGGCGTGATGTTTGCGGTGTACCGCTGTCCACTCCTTGGTCACCTGGCCGGTGGTCAGCCACAGCCAGAAGCGGAAAAAGTGCGACACGATGGGATGCAGGTCCAAGGCGCGGTGCGCGGAATGGCGGTGCAGGTAAATCGTGACAGCAGCAATGGTGATATGGGTGAATACCAAAGTCACCACCAACACTTGTAACCAGGAAAAATGCAGCAAGCCATGGGCCAGCCAGTCGATCGCCATATTCAATACAGCCCAGTCGGGTAACAACATCCGTCTCGTCTTTCTAAATACCTGTGAACAGGCAATCTTTTGATTTTAAGTTTTCAGGCCAGAAATGGACAGCTTTTTCAGCCCAGCCCCCCTTAGGACAGCAAAAAGAAATTATTTCTTAATCCAAAGGGCCGCAAAAAATCCATCCGTGCCATGTTGATGCGGCCACAAACGCAAAAACTCCGCTTGATCGCCACTGCACAGGCTGGCGGCCTGTGGCACCTTCAGGCGCTCGAGTTCACTGGCAGCATTGAGTACTTCAAACTCCGGATGAGCCTGGCCGAAGGCTTGTGCAATGGCCTCGTTTTCTTGCACCAACAAACTGCAAGTGGCGTACACCAAGCGCCCACCGGGCTTGAGCAGACGTGCAGCGCTGTTCAAAATGGCCAACTGCTTGACTTCCAATTCAGCCAGGGCTTGAGGCGTTTGGCGCCATTTCAAGTCGGGGTTGCGGCGCAAAGTCCCCAGGCCAGAGCAAGGCGCATCGACCAATACACGGTCGATCTTGCCTGACAGGCGTTTGACCCGATCGTCACGCTCATGGGCAATGGCAGCGGGGTGCACATTCGAGAGTTGGCTACGGGCCAAACGCGGTTTGAGCGCATCGAGGCGGTGACCCGACACGTCAAAGGCGTAGAGGCGCCCTGTATTGCGCATGCTCGCCCCGATGGCCAGGGTTTTACCGCCCGCACCTGCACAAAAGTCCACCACCATTTCTCCGCGGTGTGCGTCCAGTACAAGCGCCAGCAACTGAGAG
>CANGKR010000048.1 GCA_947454355.1 Comamonadaceae bacterium | reverse complement strand
TCCAATGCGCCCAAGAAGGCCGATCCGGTGGTGATCAAGATCGATGTGAACGAGCAAAGCGTGGTCAACTGGAACGGCAAGCCGATCAGTGGCCGCGCGGACTTGGAGCAAAAGCTGAGCGAGGCGGCCACGCTGCAGCCCCAGCCGGAGCTGCACATTCGCTCGCATGCCAAGGCCAAGTACGAGGCTGTGGCCGGCGTGATGGCCAGCGCTCAGCGCATCGGACTGAACAAACTGGGCATCGTCGGCACTGAACAGTTCAACCGTTGACACCCCCAGGACATGCCTGCCAGCCCTCTCTTTCCTCGCCTTTTGGGCGACGTCGGCGGAACAAATGCCCGTTTCGCTTGGCAACACGATGCCCACTCAGGCATCACTGACATCCATATCCTGCCGTGTGCTGACCATGTCAGCATCGAAGCGGCCATCCGAGCCTACCTGAACCTGTCCCAACGCCCTGTGCCGAAAGCCTGCGCCATCGGCATCGCCAATCCGGTGACCGGTGACCAGGTGCGCATGACCAATCACCACTGGTCGTTTTCAATTCAAGCCTTGCAACACAGTTTGGGATTGGCGCAGCTGAAGGTGATCAATGACTTCACCGCTTTGGCTTTGTCCTTGCCCGACATTACTGCCGAACACCTGGTGCAGATCGCAGGCGGTGCGGCTGCACCCCAAGCGCCCTTGGCCCTGATCGGTGCGGGTACGGGTCTGGGTGTCTCAGGCTTGATGCCTTCGGAGTCCAACCAATGGCTACCCATCGCCGGCGAAGGCGGCCACGTCACTTTGTCGGCTCAGACTCTCACCGAGTACCAGCTCATCGAATTGATTCGCTTGCAATACGGCCATGTGTCTGCTGAGCGCGTTCTCTCCGGCCAAGGTTTGGTGGATTTGTACAGGGCTTTGCGAAAGCTGCGCGGTTTGCCAGCGATGGAGATCGCCCACGCCGCTGAAATTTCACAGGCCGGCTTGCAAGACCAAGATACCTTGGCCCTGGAGGCCATGGACCTGTTTGCGGGCTGGTTGGGTTCAGTTGCTGGCGACCTCGTGCTCACTTTGGGCGCACGAGGCGGCTTGTATTTGGGCGGCGGTATTGTGCCGCGGTGGCTGGGCTGGCTGGAGCGCTCTTCGTTCTATGCCCGCTTCACGGCCAAGGGCCGCTTTGCTGATTACCTGCGGGAAGTGCCGATCTGGGTCATCCACGCGCCGGACTCTCCGGCGCTTTGGGGTGCAGCGCGAGCGCTTCAGTCGGCGTAGACGCCAGCGGCTTTGATGACCGGGCTCCACTTGGCAATTTCAGCCGCCACGAATTTCTTGTGCTCGGCAGGTTCAACCCGTTTGTCGGTGACCACCACGGCACCTAAGCCTTCTTGCTTCTTGATGAACTCAGGATCCTTCAAGGCAGCTTTCAGGGCGGCATTGAGCTTGGCCTGAATGTCAGCAGGTGTGCCCTTGGGCGCATACAAACCGTGCCAGATGGTGACTTCAAAACCCTTCAAGCCCGACTCTTGCAATGTGGGCAAATCTTTCAGGGCCGGGGTTGTCAAACGCTTGGCGGTAGTGACCGCATAGGCGTGAACTTTTTTGCCTTCGATTTGGCTGGTGGTGTTGGTGGTTTGATCGCACATCAAATCAATCTGACCACCGATCAAATCGGTCATGGCCGGCGCGGTGCCCTTATAAGGGACAGTGGTCATGTCCACCTGGATCGCGTTTTGGAACAACAAACCACACAAGTGCGAAGCCGAACCCACACCGGCATTGCCCAAATTGATCTTGCCTTTATTGGCGCCAATCCAGGTGCTCAGGTCTTTGTAGTTGTTGGCAGGCAGTGAAGGCTTGCCGATCAAGGTCATGGGCACGTCATTGATCATGCCCAAGTATTCGAAGTCGCTGTCCACCTTGAAGGGGATGTTGCGCACCAGGGTCGGCATGGTGGCCATGGCGATGTGGTGTAACAACAAGGTGTAGCCATCGGGCGCAGCCTTGGCCACTTTGTTGGCACCGATGGAGCCACCCGCGCCGGCCGCATTGTCGACCACCACGGTGGCGCCGCCCAAGGGCTTGCGCAAGGCTTCGGCCAAATCACGCGCGACGCGGTCGGTTGGGCCGCCTGCCGCAAAGGGCACCACGATGGAAATCGGCTTGGCCGAAGGATAGGTATCGGCTTGGGCGAAACAAGACACCGCCGCCGCAGCGACCATCAGCATACGCTTCATGAAAACTCCAATCAGAAAACCAAAGATTAAACCGCAAGGCCCACGAATCACATCGTGGGAATTACCTATCGAAGCCCTGAGCCTAACCGATGACCGTCAGGCCGTGTTTGTGTCAGGTCAACTCGGGTGTCTATTGATAACTGCGGGCGTCTTCAATCACTTTGCCGTCATTGGCCAAGCTGCCGGGCACGGCCCACACCACCTCACCGCGCAGCTTGGTGATGTCGCGAATGACTTCGCCCATGCGTGACTTCAAGGCATCGCTGGACTGCGCGGTCTCCACATGCAACGCCATGCTGTCGTTGGCCATCTCGCCACTGACCACCAGCCGCGCCTTGAGCACCTCCGGAAAGCGTTTGACGATTTGCGCCACTTGGCCGGGATGCACGAACATGCCGCGCACCTTGGTGGTTTGGTCAGCGCGGCCCATCCAGCCTTTGATGCGTTGCGCTGTGCGGCCTGTGGGGCAGGTGCCGGGCAAAATGGCCGAGAGGTCTCCCGTGCCAAATCGGATCAAGGGGTAATCGGGATTCAAACTGGTCACCACCAACTCACCGACTTCGCCCTCTGCGACCGGATCGCCCGTACCTGGGCGCACGATCTCGACGATCACGCCTTCGTCCAGCACCAGACCTTCGCGGGCTGCAGTTTCATAGGCAATCAGCCCCAAGTCGGCAGTGGCATAGCATTGGTAAGCGTTCACACCCCGCTCGGCCATCCAGTCGCGCAAGCTGGGCGGGAAAGCTTCGCCCGACACCAAGGCCTTGCGCACGCTAGGCAAGGCCACGCCCTGCTCTGCGGCTTTCTCCAAAATGATTTTCAAGAAACTGGGTGTGCCGATATAGCCTGCAGGTTGCAGCTCGGCCATCACCGCCACTTGCTGTTCAGTCTGGCCTGTTCCACCAGGAAAAACGGTGCAGCCCAAAGCATGTGCACCCGTCTCCATCATGGAGCCCGCAGGTGTGAAGTGGTAGCTGAAGCTGTTGTGGATCAACTCGCCCGGCCGAAAACCAGCGGCATACATCGCACGGGCCATGCGCCAATAGTCAGCGCGTGTGCCTTCGGGTTCGTAAATGGTGCCGGGACTGGCGAACACACGGGGCATGCCTTTGCCGAAAGACAGCGCACTGAAGCCACCGAACACGCTCCCGCCTGCGGCGCGAGCTGCCTTTTGCCGATCGAGTAATTCATATTTTCGGATCACGGGCAGCTGGGCCAAAGCGGCTCGGCTGTTGATGCTGGCGGCATCGACACCTTGGAGCAATTCAGTGAATGCAGGGGTGTGCGACTGGGCATGCGCGATCTGCGCGGGCAAAGCCGCCATCCAAGCGGCCTCGCGGGTGTGCGGGGCGCGGGTTTCCAAGGCATCAAAGTGCTGGGACATGAAATTCTTTCGGGGGAACTGCTGAGAGAAAGGTGAGAGGCATCAAGCCAACCAGCGTTTGCGGCGCTTGTAGCTCTTGACGTCTTTGAAGCTCTTGCGCTCACCGCCGCCGACACCCAGGTAAAACTCCTTGACGTCTTCATTGCTGCGCAAATCTTCGGCCGCGCCGTCCATCACCACGCGGCCGGACTCCATGATGTAGCCATAGTCCGCATACTTAAGCGCCATGTTGGTGTTTTGCTCAGCGATCAGAAAAGTGACTTTTTCTTTCTCGTTCAAGTCCTTGACGATGTTGAACACCTCTTCCACGATCTGCGGCGCCAAGCCCATGGAGGGTTCATCAAGCAAAACCATGTTGGGGTTGGACATCAATGCACGGCCGATGGCGCACATCTGCTGCTCACCGCCCGAGGTATAGGCCGCTTGCGAGGTGCGGCGGGTTTTGAGGCGGGGAAAATAGTTATAAACCTTCTCGAGGTTGGCCGCGATTTCGCCCTTGTCTGTGCGGGTGTAGCTGCCAGTCATCAGGTTTTCTTCGATGGTCAGGTGGGCAAAACAATGGCGCCCCTCCATGACCTGCACCACACCGCGGTTGACCAAATCGGCGGGCGTCAGGTTTTCAATGCGCTCGCCGCGCAGCTCTATGCTGCCTTTGGTGACTGCTCCGCGCTCACCTTGCAGCAGGTTGGAAATCGCGCGCAAGGTGGTGGTTTTGCCTGCGCCATTGCCGCCCAGCAAAGCCACGATACCGCGCTCTGGCACTTGCAAGGACACCCCCTTGAGCACCAGGATCACATGGTTGTAAATGACTTCAATGCCGTTGACATTGAGGATGATGTTGGAATCGTTCATGGTTCGCCTGTGTGAATCAACTGAAAGATCAGCCTGCGCTGCTGAGCTTTCAGTTGACGGCTCGCTCGCGCGAGCCATCAACAGGGGTCTATCAGCTCTGGCAGTCCGCGGGGGCGCGGCGTGTCATCTTCTTGTCGGCGAGGTACTTGTCAGCACCAGCCTTGACCATGGGCTTCAAGATCTGCTCGTCGGCCTGAATGAAGTCCGAAGAGAAGCTCCACTTGCTGCCGTCCCAAGTCTGCACACGTGCCGCGGTCGAACCCATGTGGTCAGCGCAGGATGTGGACAGGGGTTGCATGATGCCGGTGAAACCCATGGCGTCCAGACGCTTTTGGTCCAGTGCCAAGTTTTCCAGACCCCAGCGCACTTGCTCGCCGGTCATGACCTTGCCTTTGCCAAAGCGCTCTTGCGCACGGCGCACGGCTTCCACGCCCAGCATGCCAATGATCACGCCACGGGTGTAGAGTACTTGACCGACTTCGTCTTTAGGGCCTGTGCCCTGGCTCTTGCCATGCACGTGCTTCAAGATGTCTTGAATGACCTTGGGTTGCGTGCCCGAGGTGTTCAGAGCCAAAGCGTTGTAGCCTTTAGCGCCTTCGCCCACGTCTTTGACATCAGGCTCGGCACCGGCCCACCACACGCCGTACATTTTGTCGCGGGGGTAGCCTGTGGCTTGGGCTTCTTTCAAAGCGGTGGAGTTCATCACGCCCCAGCCCCACAACATGACATAGTCAGGGCGGCTCTGGCGCACTTGCAACCAAGCCGATTTTTGCTCCACACCAGGCGCGGTGACAGGGATCAACTGCAATTCAAAACCGTGCATCTTGGCGCGCTCTTGCAGCAAAGGAATAGGCTCTTTGCCGAACGGTGAGTCGTGGTAGACCAAGGCGATTTTCTTGCCCTTGAGCTTGTCCAGACCGCCTTCTTTTTTACCCAAGTGTTGCACCAGAATATCAGCGCCAGTCCAGTAGCTGCCCATGAGCGGGAAGTTCCACTTGAAGGCCAAGCCATCTTGCGCGATGGACAATCCATAACCCAAGGTGATCAGAGGTACTTTGTCGGCGGGAACCTTTTCGGTCAATGCGAAAGTGATGCCTGTGGCCTGTGGATCAAAAAGGCTGACCCCAGGGCGGCCCTTCAGGCGCTCGTAGCATTCGACGCCGCGGTCAGTTGCGTAGCCTGTTTCGCACTCTTCGTAGGTAAGCTTTACGCCATTGATACCGCCGTCACGGGCGTTGATCAGCTTGAGGTAATCCTGCTTACCGTTGGCCCATGGAATACCGTTAGGCGCATAAGGCCCTGTGCGGTAAGACAGCAAGGGGAAAAATTGTTCTTTGGCTTGCGCCTGAACGGGGGTCGCCACCAGGGACGATGCAGCAGCAGCCAGGGCCGCCACAGCCAAAATCAAATCACGCAACTTCATGTCAGTCTCCTTAGAAAAATACGCACTTACAAAAAATCAATGAGGGAATGGCCACAAGCGCAGCTTTTGCTTCGCGATAGACCACAGCTTGGCCAAGCCATGCGGCTCCACAATCAGAAACCACACGATCAAGGCACCGAAGATCATCAACTCGGCATGTGACACGCCTGCGGTTGAAATTTCAAAACCCACCAAGCCCGCCAAAGCCGGCAAGACCTGGCTCAATGCAATCGGCAGCAAGGTGATGAAGGCCGCGCCTAAAAACCCGCCAAGGATCGAACCCAAGCCGCCAATGATCACCATGAACAACAAGCGGAACGAGATGTCGACTGAGAACGCTGCAGGCTCCCATGCACCCAGGTAAATGAAGGCCCACAAGCCGCCAGCCATGCCCACAATGAAGGAGCTCACCGCAAAAGCGCTCAGCTTGGCGTACATCGGACGGATACCGATCACGGCCGCGGCCACGTCCATGTCGCGGATTGCCATCCATTCGCGGCCCACCGCACTGCGCACCAGGTTTTTGGCCAACAAGGCGATCACCACCAACACGCTCAGGCACAACCAGTATTTGCTTTGTGCGCTGTCAATCGGCAAACCCAGCACTTGCAATTCAGCCACAGACACCGAGCCCGAAGGCGAATCGTTGGTCAACCATTTGATGCGCAAAAACATCCAGTCACTGAAGAACTGGGCGGCCAGCGTGGCCACCGCCAAATACAAGCCTTTGACGCGCAAGCTGGGCAAGCCAAACAAAATACCGAACAACGTGGCACAGAGTCCACCCAAAATCAAAGCAGGAATCAAAGGCAAACCCGGGATGCGGACAAAAAAGTTGTACGCCCCATAAGCACCTACGGCCATGAAGGCGCCCGAGCCTAAAGAAATTTGACCGCAATAGCCCACCAGGATGTTCACACCCAAGGCCGCTAAGGACATGATCAAGAAAGGGATCAAAATGGCGCGAAAGAAGTAATCGGTGGCCAGCATGGGCACTATCGCAAATGCAAACACCAGCAGCAAAGCCATGGCCACCCGGTCTTGCCGGATCGGCAAGATTTGCTGATCCGCGCGATAACTGGTTTTGAATTGACCGTTTTCTCTGTAAAACATTTCTTTTCCTTAGACGCGGTCGATGATCTTCTCGCCGAACAAACCTTGTGGACGGATCAACAAGAAGCCGAGCGCCAACACATAGGCAAACCAGATTTCAATGCCGCCGCCGACATAACCGCCTAAATACACTTCGGAGAGTTTTTCACCCACACCGATGATCAGGCCGCCAATGATGGCGCCGGGCACCGATGTCAAACCGCCCAAAATCACCACAGGCAAAGCGCGCAAGGCCACAGTGGCCAAAGAAAACTGCACACCCAATTTGCTGCCCCAAATCATGCCGGCCACCAAGGCCACAATACCTGCCACACACCACACAATCATCCAGATGCGGTTGAGCGGAATGCCGATCGACTGCGCAGCCTGGTGGTCATCTGCCACAGCGCGCAAGGCACGGCCCGTGGCTGTTTTTTGGAAAAACAAACTCAGCAAGGTGACCAGCGCCGCCGCAATCAAAGCGGCATAAAAGTCTTCCTTGTTGACCAGCACACCGCCGGGGAACATGCCTTCCAATATGAACACGGGGTCTTTGGGCATGCCAATGTCGATCTTGTAAATGCTGCTGCCAAACAGGGTTTGGCCTAGGCCTTCAAGGAAATACGCAATGCCCAAAGTGGCCATCAGCAAGGTCGCGCCTTCTTGATTGACCAAATGACGCAGCACCAAAAACTCCACCGCCCACGCCACGACAAACATGACCACGGCTGCCAAGACAAAGGCCAGCGCATTGGCCAGCCACAAATTGTCCGTGCCCGTCCACAGGGGGATCCACTCCGAAAAGCGGGCCATCGACAGGGCGCCAAACAACACCATCGCACCTTGTGCAAAGTTGAAAACGCCAGAGGCCTTGAAGATGAGCACAAAGCCCAGGGCCACCAACGAATACAGCATGCCTGCCATCAGGCCGCCCAGCAATGTTTCCAGAAAAAATGCCATGTTTCAGTCCTTGTTCTTGCGCAGGGCGTTCAATGCGAAGTGCCCAAATAGGCGCTGATCACTTCTTCGTTGTTGCGCACCTCTTCAGGTGTGCCATCGCCGATCTTCTTGCCGTAGTCCAGCACCACCACGCGGTCAGAAATGTCCATCACCACGCCCATGTCGTGCTCGATCAACACCACGGTGGTGCCGAATTCGTCGTTCACATCCAAGATGAAGCGGCACATGTCCTGCTTTTCTTCGAGGTTCATACCGGCCATCGGCTCGTCGAGCAAGAGCACTTTCGGCTCCATGGCCAGAGCGCGCCCCAAGTCCACGCGTTTTTGCAAGCCATAGGGCAGCTGACCTACAGGCGTTTTGCGGAAGGCTTGAATTTCGAGGAAGTCGATGATGTGCTCCACGAACTCACGGTGCTCTTCTTCTTCGCGTTGCGCGGGGCCGATGCGCAAGGCTTGCATCAGCAAGTTACTGCGGATCTTCAAGTTGCGGCCAGACATGATGTTGTCAATCACGCTCATGCCTTTGAACAAAGCCAGGTTCTGGAAGGTACGGGCGATACCCATCTCAGCGACTTGGCGGCTGTTCATGTGGTCAAAGGTCTGACCACGGAATGTGATCGACCCTTCTTGTGGCGTGTACACGCCATTGATACAGTTAAGCATCGAGCTTTTGCCCGCCCCGTTGGGGCCGATGATGGCTCGCACTTCGTGCTCTTTGACGTTGAAGGAAATGTCCGTCAGCGCCTTGACGCCACCGAAACGCAAACTGATGTTCTGGACGTCCAGGATGACGTCGCCTATTTTCTTGGTCATGCTGCTGCCTTCACGGGTGTGAATGTCTTGGCGTCTGAAATCTTCAGGGTGGCGCTCACGCTGCCAGAGCGGCCGTCTTCGAACTTGACCACGGTTTCTATGAACTGCTCAGTCTGTCCACCGTACAGACCATCGACCAGTGGTTTGTATTTGTCGGCAATGAAGCCTCGGCGCACTTTGTTGGTTCGGGTCAATTCGCCATCGTCTGCATCGAGTTCTTTGTGCAAGACCAAAAAGCGTGAGACTTGGCTGCCTGCCAGTAATGCGTCTTGCGCCAAGTCAGCATTGACCTTTTCAACACACTCTTGGATCAACTGGTACACCTCTGGTTTTTGCGCCAGATCGGTGTAACCGGCATAAGGCAGGTTGCGGCGCTCGGCCCAGTTGCCCACAGCATCAAAGTCGATGTTGATCATCACGCACACCTGATCGCGCTGATCACCGTAGGCCACCACTTCCTTGATGTGTGGAAAGAACTTGAGTTTGTTCTCAACATATTTGGGCGCGAACATGGCGCCGCCGTTGGCTCCGCCCACCAAGCGACCCACGTCTTTGACGCGGTCGATGATCTTGAGGTGGCCGTGGCTGTCCAAAAAGCCCGCATCGCTGGTGTGGTACCACCCATCGGCGCTGAGCACCTCGGCGGTGGCCGAAGGGTTTTTGTAGTATTCCTTGAGCAGCCCAGATGACTTGACCAAAATCTCGCCGTTATCGGCTACTTTGATTTCCACACCTTTGCAAGGCACGCCGACGGTGTCGGCACGTGCCTGGTTGTCAGGCTGCAGGCACACGAACACCGCGGTCTCGGTGGAGCCGTACAACTGCTTGATGTTGATACCGATCGAGCGGAAGAAGGTGAACAGATCGGGCCCAATGGCCTCGCCCGCGGTGTAGGCCACACGCACACGACTGAACCCAAGGTTATTGCGCAAGGGGCCATAGACCATCCAGTTGCCCAGCGCATATTGCATGCGGTCAACCAGACCCACAGGCAAGCCGTCCATCAAGGCGGGGCCCACTTTCTTGGCCACATTCATGAAGTGATGGAACATACCGCGCTTGAAGCTGCCCGCGTCTTCCATGCGAATCATCACACTGGTCAGCATGCCTTCGAACACTCGCGGTGGGGCGAAGTAATAGGTCGGTCCGATCTCTTTCAAATCGATGCTGATGGTGGCCGCCGATTCTGGGCAATTGACCACATAGCCGCAAACCAGCCACTGAGCGTAGCTGAAAATGTTTTGACCGATCCACGCCAGTGGCATGTAGGCCAACACGTCTTCATCGCTCGTCAATCGGTCGAATTCGGCGCCCGCTTGGGCACGATCGATCAGCGAGTTGTGGGTGTGTACAACGCCTTTGGGATTTCCCGTGGTGCCCGATGTGAAAAACATCGCAGCCACATCGACGGGCTGGACTTGGTCGATTTCAGCATCAAAAAAATCGGGGTGCTGCTGTGCATAAACTTCTCCAGCTGCAATCAACTCTTGCAAGGCGCCCAGGCCTTCCTCCAGATAGTGACGCAGTCCACGGGGGTCATCGTAAAAAATATGGGTCAGCTGCGGGCATTGCTCGCGCACTTCGAGCATCTTGTCGACCTGCTCTTGGTCTTCGACCACACAGAAACGCACTTCGGCGTTGGTGATGGGAAACACGCATTCTGCTGCCGCTGCATCTTGGTACAAAGGCACAGGGATGGCTCCCAAGGATTGGGCTGCCAGCATGGTGGCGTACAAACGTGGGCGGTTGGCGCCCACGATGATCACATGCTCGCCACGCTTGAGACCGGCTTGGTGAAGGCCGCAGGCCAAGGATTGGGCTAACTTCGCCAGAGCCGACCAGGTCCAAGTCTGCCAGATGCCATATTCTTTTTCCCGCAGTGCGGGCGCTTGAGGACGCATGGCAGCGTGCTCGCGCATCAATCGGGGAAACGTGGTTTGCATCACAGAATTTGTCTCCAATCACAGCGCCGCCACATGCAGGCGCCTTCATTCAGGAGCGGATACTAGGACTGCATTTGACGTCAAGTTGTCGTTTCAACGACAATCAAGGGAAGACCCTGAGAACAACTGACCCGAGCCTGACAAAGCGTCCTGCCATGAGCCGATCCACTGTCTACCAACGCCGCCGCCCGCCCACGCCCTCTGAATTGCGCGAAATTCCGTGGATGGCTTTGTTGACCGCCCAAGAGCAAGCCCAGGTGGTGCCGCAGTTGGTGGTGAGCGACCCGCTGCCTGGCGACTATGTTTGCCGTGTGGGGCGGCCAGTGACTTATTGGTTCGGTGTGGTCTCGGGCCTGCTCAAAATGAGCAGCGACAACGAGAGTGGCCAAACCATGACCTTCACCGGCGTACCGCCTGGCGGCTGGTTTGGTGAGGGCACAGCCCTCAAACGCGAGAGCTATCGCTACAACATCCAGCCACTGCGCCCCAGTGTGGTGGCCGGCTTGCCTGTGGACACCTTTCACTGGTTGATCGATCACTCGTTAGGCTTTAACCGCTTCATCATGCACCAGCTCAATGAGCGTTTGGGACAATTCATCGCGGCCCGCGAGATGGACCGCATGAACAACCCGGAGCTTCGACTGGCTCGACACCTGGCCGCCTTATTCAACCCCGTGCTGTTTTCAGGCGTGGGCGAGGTCTTGCGTATCACGCAGCAGGAACTCGCCTACCTGGTCGGCTTGTCCAGGCAGCGTGTCAATGAAGCCTTGAAGGTGCTGGAAGAGCGGCAGCTCATCCGCGTGGCCTATGGTGGTTTACGCATCCTGGACCTTGAAGGCTTGCGCACAGCGCAATTCAAGCCGCACGAAGTGAGCGGCAAAACCACCGACAATCGGTGAACCTCTTTCGGACTTTTTGACCTCATGAATCAGCCCCCGGCTTTCAAACGTGCCCCCCGACCCGAGGGGGCTGCTGCCACCCCCTCGGCCAGCGGCACCTCCCGCCTGAACAAACGCATGGCCGAACTGCGCATGTGCTCACGCCGTGAGGCCGATGCTTGGATCGAAAAAGGCTGGGTCAAGGTAAATGGGCAGGTGGCCACCATGGGTCAGCAAGTCACGCTCGCAGACCGCATCACGGTCGACAAAGTGGCGCAAGACCAGCAACTGCAGCAGGTCACTGTCTTGCTGCACAAACCCATGGGCTATGTCAGCGGCCAGGCAGAAGACGGCCATGAACCTGCGGTGATGCTGTTCAACCCCCGCAACCACTGGCGCGGCGACAGTTCGCGCCAACGCTTCACCCCCGGGCAGTTGCGCGGACTGGCGCCTGCCGGCCGTTTGGATATCGACTCCACCGGCCTGTTGGTGCTCACGCAAGATGGCCGTGTGGCCCGCCAATTGATCGGCGAAGACGCCGAGATGGAAAAAGAATACCTGGTGCGCGTGGCCTATACCGGCCAAGACAACCCCGCCGCCGCCAACGCCGCTTCGGCTACCTATGGCGGCAAAGCCACGCAACTGAGCAGCATTGAAGACAACGACCGTGTGACCAGCAATGTGCAGGCGGTCTTTCCCAAAGCGCAATTGGAGCGCCTGCGCCATGGCCTGAGCCTGGACGGTAAGCCTCTGAAGCCCGCGCAGGTGGACTGGCAAAACCCCGAGCAGCTGCGCTTTGTATTGACCGAGGGCAAAAAGCGCCAGATACGCCGCATGTGCGAACAGGTGGGTTTGAAAGTCGTGGGTCTCAAACGCATCCGCATGGGCCGCGTTACGCTGGGAGCCTTGCCCGCAGGGCAATGGCGCTATTTGGCCCCCAACGAACGGTTTTGATTTTTTTCAAGGATGCGTCATGAATCTCTTTTGGAAAACCGCCATCAGCCTGTTGACCGCCAGTATGTATGCAGGCCCTGCGGCGGCACAAACCGGCAGCGTCAACGCCATTTGCAGCACAGACCAAAGTTGGTGCGAAATGGCCGCCAAAGAATTCACCCAAGCCACCGGCATCACCGTCAACCAAACCCGCAAAGCCACCGGTGAAGCCCTGGCCCAATTGCGCGCCGAAGCAGTCAACCCCAAGACCGACCTCTGGTGGGGCGGCACGGGTGACCCGTTTTTGCAAGCTTCCGAAATCGGCCTGCTGGCACCGTATCGGCCTGATTACCTGAACGACTTGCACAGCTGGAGCGTGCGCCAATACGCCATGACGCAAAATATGGTGGGCGGTTTTTACACCAGCGCGATCGGCTTTGGCTGGAACACCGAGCTGCTCAAGAAAAAGAAACTGCCTGAGCCCAAATGTTGGGCCGACATGATCAAACCGGTCTACAAAGGCGAGGTTGAAATCTCACACCCTGCCTCCAGCGGCACGGCCTACACCATCTTGGCCGGTCTGGTGCAATTGATGGGTGAAGACGCAGCCTTTGACTACATGAAGGCTCTGAATAAAAACGTGACTCAATACACCCGCAGCGGCACGGCCCAGGCGCCCAATGTGGCCAAGGGCGAAGTGGCAGTGGGCATCAGCTTTATCTTTGGCTTTGACGGTTGGCGACATAATAAATATCCCGTAGCTTCGACCGCCCCTTGCGAAGGCACCAGCTACGAGATCGGCGGTATCGCCATGGTCAAAGGCGCACGCAACGCTGCCAACGCCAAACGATACTACGACTGGCTCATGAGCCCGGCCGGCCAAAGCATCGGGGCCAAGGCCGACAGTCTGCAAAGCCCGGCCAACAAGACTTTCAAACCCGACCCGCGCATCCCGTCGATGGACAGCGTGCGCTTGGTCAAATACGACTTTGAAAAATACGGCAAATCCGCCGAGCGCCGCCGCCTGCTGGAGCGCTGGAACAAAGAGGTGGGCGCGCAAGTGCGTTGACCCCCTTGAAACCCCGCCAGGCGCCCCCAACTGAGGGGCGTCGTGTTTTTTCCTGACCTTTTGTATTCATCTTTTGTACCGATATGAGTAAACAAACCCATTCTTTTCAGGCCGAAGTCGCACAGCTCTTGCATCTGGTCACGCACTCGCTCTACTCCAACCAAGAGATTTTCCTGCGCGAGCTGATTTCCAACGCTTCGGACGCCTGCGACAAACTGCGCTTTGAAGCGCTCAACAACAACGCCTTGTATGAAGACGCCCCAGAGCTGCAAGTGCGCTTGTCGTTTGACACCGCCGCCAAAACCTTGACCATCACCGACAACGGCATTGGCATGACAGCGCAAGAAGCGATTGACCACCTGGGCACCATCGCCAAGAGCGGCACCAAGGACTTCATGAGCAAGCTGAGCGGCGACCAAAAAACCGACGCGCAGTTGATCGGCCAGTTCGGTGTGGGCTTTTACTCAGGCTTCATCGTGGCCGAGAAAATCACTGTGGAGACCCGACGCGCAGGGGCTGCGGCAGCCGAAGGTGTGCGCTGGATCAGCGGTGGCACGGGCGACTTTGAGGTGGAAACCATCACACGCGCAGAACGCGGTACCCGTGTGATCCTGCATCTGCGCGAAGAAGCGCTGGAGTACGCCAACACCTGGAAGCTCAAGGAAATCGTCGGCAAATACTCTGACCACATCAGCCTGCCCATCTTGATGGAAAAGGAAGAATGGAAAGACGGCGAACTGATCGATCCGAAAGACGAAAACGGCGGACGCCAGCCTGGTGGCATGGCCAAGACAGGCGAGTGGGAAACCATCAACAAAGCCAGCGCCCTGTGGACGCGCCCGAAGAAAGACATCACCAGCGAGCAGTACGCTGACTTTTACAAACAGATCAGCCGTGACTTTGATGCGCCTTTGACTTGGACGCACAACCGCGTGGAAGGCAGCACCGAATACACCCAACTGCTGTATATCCCCTCCAAGGCGCCACAAGATTTGTGGAACCGCGACAAGAAGGCCGGCATCAAACTTTACGTCAAGCGCGTGTTCATCATGGACGAAGCCGAAGCACTGATGCCCAGCTACCTTCGCTTTGTCAAAGGCGTGGTGGACTCGGCCGACTTGCCGCTGAACGTGAGCCGTGAGTTGCTGCAGGAAAGCCGCGACGTCAAAGCCATCCGCGAAGGTTGTACAAAACGCGTGTTGTCCATGCTGGAAGACTTGGCCAAACATGACAAGACCCCCGAAAGCACTGACGGCGTCACTGACGTTTTGAGCGAAGAAGACAAAGTCAAACTCGGCCAGTTCACCCAGTTCTACAAAGAGTTCGGTGCCGTGCTGAAAGAAGGTCTCGGCGAAGACTTTGGCAATCGTGATCGGCTGTTGAAGCTCTTGCGCTTTGCTTCCTCCAACAGCGACACCGTGAGTGTGAGCTTTGCCGATTACAAAGCCCGTATGAAAAAAGGCCAGGACGCGATTTACTACATCACCGCTGACACTTTGGCCGCCGCCAAGAACAGCCCACAACTCGAAGTCTTCAAGAAGAAGGGCATCGAAGTTTTGCTCATGACCGACCGCGTGGACGAGTGGGCGTTGAACTTTGTACAAGAGTTCGACGGCACCCCACTGCAAAGCGTGGCCAAGGGCGCGTTTGACTTGGGCAAGCTGCAAGACGAAGAAGAAAAGAAAGCCGCCGAAGACGCGGCCGAAACCTTCAAGCCCGTGCTGGCCAAGCTCAAAGAAGCGCTGAAAGACAAAGCTGAAGACGTGCGCGTGACCAGCCGCCTGGTGGACAGCCCCGCCTGCCTGGTGGTGACCGACGACGGCATGAGCATGCAACTGGCCCGCATGCTCAAACAAGCCGGTCAGCAAGCCCCTGAAGTCAAGCCCGTGCTGGAAGTCAACCCCGAGCATGCGCTGGTCAAAAAGCTCGATGGCTCGGTCCACTTCCACGACCTGGCCCACATTTTGTTTGACCAAGCCTTGCTGGCCGAAGGCGGCTTACCCGCTGACCCAGCGGCTTATGTCAAACGGGTGAATGCGCTGCTGAGTTGAACGTCAGTCGATCTCAAGAATAGGGCCAGCGATGCTGGCTCTTTTTTTTCAAGCCGCTTGCAGCAAACCCACCACTTGCACAGTCGGGTTGGCGCCCTGCACCACACGAGCCACCATGTCAGCAGTCACCGCCGACAGTGTCCACCCCAAGTGACCGTGGCCTGTGTTGTAGAACACATTGGCTTTGCGGCCAGCGCCAACGCGGGGCATCATGTTAGGCATCATGGGACGCAGACCGGCCCATGGCACCACCGAACGGGTATCGATTTTCGGGAAGCACTGCTCCACCCACTCGATCAAGGGGCGGATGCGATCGGCACGGATGTCGCGGTCCACGCCATTGAACTCGGCTGTACCCGCCACGCGGAAACGGTTCAAGCCCAAACGGCTGGTGACCAATTTGGTTTCGTCATCGAGCAAGCTCACGCTGGGCGCACTGGATTGGCTTTGTTCATCATTGAGATTGACGGTGATCGAATAACCTTTGACGGGGTAGATGTTGACGCTGTCCTCCAGCTGCGCAGCAAAGTCACGGCTGGCAACGCCCGCACACACCACCATGCCGTCGAAGGTGTGCACCACGCTGCCTTCGTCGCCAGCCACCGTGATGACGGCTTGTTGGCCGTCGCTGCTGACTGCCTTGACGTCTTGACCGTACAAGATCTTCACGCCCAAGCGCTCGGCCGCAGCGGCCAGGCCGTTGGTGAACTTGTGGATGTCACCGGTCGAATCGCTCTCAGTGAAATAACCGCCGTGATAAGTGCCCGCCAAGGTGGGTTCGATGGCTTTCATTTCATCGGGCGTCACCGCGCGCCGTGGCAAGCCACCCTGGGCCAACAATGCCGAGACACGTCCAGCGTGGTCAAAGCC
>CANGKR010000047.1 GCA_947454355.1 Comamonadaceae bacterium | reverse complement strand
GTGGCGCCTGCAAGGCCGCCAGCGTAGGCACTTCGGCGGGTATCGTGCGCATGACCAGTGCCGCACCGCGTTGTTGGTGAAAGGCATTGACCCGGAATCGCCCAATACCCTCCAGACTGACGGCAAAGTCTTCTTCCAGGGTGTTGGCAAACTCAGACCAGCTCTCGGAGGGCATCAAGCTTTGCAAGACTTGCAGCACCTGGGCATGGCTTGATGCGGGGAGTGCCGCATCCAGAGTGCGTAAGGCGCCATGCAAGCGCACCATGGGCGGCGCGCCGGCCGACAGGTGAAGGTCAGACGCGCCCATATCCACGGCTTGCGCAGCCCAATGTTCGATGCTCATGTGTTCCCCCTGGAAGCGTCAGTGGAGTACTCTTTGGATTTGGTACCCTTGAGGCCATTATGTCCAGCATCGCCCAGCATCTTCAACAGGTACAAACACGCATTCAGTCGGCTTGTCAGGCCGCAGGGCGCGACCCAGCCAGTGTGCGCTTGTTGGCAGTTTCCAAAACCTTTGATGCTTCAGCCGTGCGCCAAGCACATGCCGCCGGTCAATCCGCCTTTGGTGAAAACTACATCCAGGAAGGCGTTGACAAAATCCTGGCGCTGCAAGACCTGGCGCTGGAGTGGCATTGCATCGGCCCCATCCAAAGCAACAAGACCCGCTTGGTCGCTGAGCACTTTGACTGGGTGCATTCAATCGACCGAATCAAGACCGCCGAGCGGTTGTCAGCGCAGCGTCCGGCCGGGCTGCCCGATTTGCAGGTGTGCATCCAGGTGAATCTGGACGGCGGGTCCAACAAGTCCGGCGTGGCACCTGATCAGATCTTGGCCTTGGCGAATGCCGTGGCGGCTTTGCCCCGCTTGCGCTTGCGCGGCATCATGAGCATCCCTGAGCCGGGTGATGAGGCCGCCACCCGTTGGGTACACGCGCAAGCCCATGCCTTGTGGTGCAGCCTGCAACAAGCCGGGCTGGTGCTGGACACCCTGTCCATGGGCATGACGGCCGATCTGGAATTGGCCGTGGCCCAAGGCAGCACCATGGTGCGCGTAGGCACGGCTATTTTCGGTCAGCGTTGAATTTAAATGCTGCGGGCGGGCAGCACCGTGCCCGCGCATTCACCAAACCCGATGCGTGCAGCGCCTGCTTTTTCGCACCAGCCGCGAAGAATCACCGTGTCACCATCCTCCAGCCAAGTGCGTTGCTCGCCATTGCTCAAGGTCAAAGGATTTTTGCCGCCCGTCGTCAATTCGATCAAGGCGCCCGCTTGGTCCAGGGTGGGTCCTGACAAGGTGCCGCTGCCGAACAAATCGCCCGGCTGCAAATTGCAACCGGTGACCGTGTGGTGGGTCAACATTTGCGCCACAGTCCAGTAGGCATGGCGGTAGCTGGTGCGGCAGATGCTTGCATCCTGCAGTCCGGCGGCGCGCATGGCGGGGGTTTGAATTCCCACTTGCAACTGAATGTCTAAAGCACCGTCTTGCCGATTGGCTGCGCTGTCCAGGTAGGGCAAAGGTTGTGGGTCGTCGGCAGGGCGTGAGAAGGGCACGCGGTAAGGAGCCAAGGCTTCCATGGTCACAATCCAGGGCGAGATGGTGGTGGCGAAGTTCTTGGCCAAGAAAGGTCCCAGGGGCTGGTATTCCCAACCCTGGATGTCGCGGGCTGACCAGTCATTCAAGAGGCAAATGCCAAACACGTGTTCTTCGGCTTGGGTGATGTCCACCGCCTCGCCCAATTCGTTGCCGGTGCCGACAAAAATGCCCAGCTCCAGCTCCAGGTCCAGCCGTTTGCAGGCAGTCAGCGTCGGTGCCGTGGTCCCTGGCGGCAGGGTCTGGCCTACAGGGCGGCGAAACTGCTGACCCGACACGCCAATGCTGGAGGCCCGGCCGTGGTAGCCAATCGGCACCCACTTGTAATTGGGCAGCAGTGGGTTGTCGGGGCGAAACTGCTTGCCGGTGTTGGTGGCATGGTAGATCGATGTGAAAAAGTCGGTGTAATCGCCAATACGCGCAGGCACGTCGTATTGAGCTTCGGCTTGCGGCACCAAACACGCTTGCAAGGCCGCTTGCGCAGAGGCGCCCTCGCGCAAGGCGCGAGACAAAGCCATGCGCATGGCGCTCCACGCGGCGTGGCCCATGGCCATCAAGGCATTGAGTTTGTCTTGTGCGCCGGCTTGCACGGCTGCTGCAGCTTCTCCAGTGAACACACCCGCCGCTGCGGCGGCACGTAAATCCAGAATCTGATCGCCGATGGCCACACCACCGCGAAAATCTTCGGCTGATTTTTGGCGCTTGAACACCGCTAAAGGAAGGTTTTGGATCGGGAAGTCACAAGCGGGGACGTTGGCTGAGGCGAGCCAGCTTTTCAATTGCGGATCGTGGGTTTCGTTCAAGCGGTTCATGGATGTCTCGTGAAGGTTTTGCTTTAAAGATCTTGCAATGCGGTCGCAAGTTGCTGTTGGAATTGTCGTGCATCGCCCAAGGCCTGCGCCTGCAGCAATGCGAGTTTGACCAGAAACAGTTCGGACCGTTCAGGCCCAGCCTGATCGATGGCGGTGGCCAACGCATCGTACGCGGTTTCAAGGCCGTCCAGTGTCAAAGAAGTGGTGGTCATGGGGTCCTCAATGTGTCAGTGCCGGAGTCAAAGTGGTTGACAAAACTTGGGCGAGCGCAGCTTGCAATCGCGTGGCATCCAGCGTCAACCAGCGGGCGCAAATGTGTTGATCAGGGCGCAGCAGGTAGGCCGCGCCGTGGGCGGGCACGCCGTAGCGCCGGCGCAGCTTGCCATCGGTATCGGGTAAGTGTTGCTGGGCGCCAGCCACAACATGAGAGGCACCGACGGCAGTGACCTTCAAGGGCAGGCCTTGGGCGCGGGCGTGTTCAATCACCTGCTGAATAGGCGCAGGCAGGGCCTTGTCAGTGAAATACAGTAAATCAAAGCCACCACCCAAGTGGTCGAGCAAAAATTCATTCGCGCCCAAGCGCACGTTTTGCGGTGGTGCGCCATGGCCGGGGCCGGCCTTGAACAAGGCGTTGTCGTCGCCTGGGCTGTTCAGCATGGAATGGGTGTATTCATGCGGCCGCGAGGTGCGCCAGTGGTACAGCGGCCGCACAAAGTCCTGGGTCAACGAGAGTGACAACACCGCATCCCGCAGCAGACGAAAACCCCGGCTGGGTGGTGCCATGAAGCGGGTGCTTTTGCCGGCCTCTTCGATGATCTCTCTCGCCGCGCCTACGCGCTCTTGGCTGTGGTTACGCAGCAGTGCAGGACTGGCCCAAGTTTGCACCACATAGGCCAAGTGCCAACCTAGCGACTGCGCATCCTGGAATGCTGTGTTGGCCCCGCGCACACCGAAGATGGGCAAGAGGTGCGCCGCATCGCCTGTGAAGATCACGCTGCCATGCACAAAGTCAGGCAGCGTCAGCGTGCGGGCCGAGTAGACCGATGACCAGTCCATCTCCCAAGGCGTCCCCGCGTGGCCGATCATGGCCAGTTGCGCGTCAATGCGTGCCTTGAGCGATTCGGGGCGGAGGGCTTCTTCAGGCGTTTCGCCGGGCGGTAGTTGGTAGTCCACACGCCAGATGCCGTTCGGTTCGCGGTGCATCAAGATGGTGTTGCCCGGGTTCCAGTCGGGATCAAAGTAGGCGCGGCGCTCGGTCGGAAAGGGCAGGTCGATGCGGATGTCTGCAATCACGAAGAAGCCTTCATACGAAGCGCCTTCCATTGGTAAATTCATGGCGCTGCGTATGCCCGAGCGCCCCCCGTCTGCGGCCACCAACCAGTCGGATTCCAGCAGGTAGCTACCCTCGGGGGTGTCTACCTGCACTTCGGCATGGCCATCTTTTTGAGTCACTGCGCTGACCTTGTTGCCCCAACGGAAATCGATCAGCGGGTTGGCCTTGCAGGCATCGTACAAATACTCCTCGAGGTACTGCTGCTGCAGATTGATGATGGGGAAAAAACGGTCGTCCGGGTCATGCGGTGCCTCCATGCGGAACACACGTTGACCCCTGTAAAACGAATTGCCAAAGCGCCAAGGTAAGCCGTTGGCGGTGACGCGATCGGCCACGCCCACTTGCTGCAAGATCTCCATTGAGCGGCGTGTGAAGCAAATCGCTCGGCTGCCTTGCGAGAACTGCAGCTCAGATGTCAAAACCACGCTGGGCACGCCATGCCGCGCCAATTCCAGCGCCGTGACCATGCCTGCAGGGCCTGAGCCGGCGATGGCCACTTTGTGCCGCGTCTGCGGTGGATGCGCCGAGGCCAGCCAGGGTTTGAAGACTTCGTAGGTGTAGTAAATCGACGGCCGGGCTTCGGTGGCAGGTTGGTGCATGGTTGATCCGTGGTGTTCAGGGGGCTGGCGGGCGGGCGTGAGCGATCAGCCGGTCCAGCAAAGAGCTGAGCGTGTTTTGCTCTTGCGCGTTCAGGCAGCCAAAGATTTCGTGATTGCGCTGGGCAATCAATTGCATCGTGCGCTTGAACAGCTTGCGCCCCGCAGGCGTCAGAGTCAGCACGACGCCTCGGCCGTCGTCCGGCCGATCTTCTTTGAGCACCAGACCCTGCTCGACCAGCGCCTGCGCGGCTCGACTCGCTTGGCCCTTGTTCAAGTTCGCCTGCACGGCCAGGTCCTTGACAGACAGGGGCTCAAAGTGACCAATCGTCGCCAAACACCGCCCATCGCTGAGCGTCAGTCCTGTGTGCACAGGGTAGGCACCCTGACTGTCTGCATCGGTCAGTTTGTGCAACTGGTGCAGGCGGTAGGTCAGGGTGCGATCCAACGCGTCGCTGGATTGTGCAGAGCTGGTCAGTTTTGCGCGGGTGTTCATAGGCCAAGGCAAAGTTTGGCCAGATTGTAGTGTCAATTGGTTGCGCGCGCAACCAATTGAGTCGCTCTCAGATCAGAAGCGTTCCAACTCCGGGTGCTTGATCGCCCCAGCACGCACCAACATCTTGCCGTAGTCGGCGCAGCGGTTCAGGGTCGGGATGACCTTGCCGGGGTTGAGCAGGCCTAGCGGGTCGAAGGCGCGTTTGACGGCGAACATCTGCTCGTTTTCTTCGGCGCTGAACTGCACGCACATGCTGTTGACTTTTTCGATGCCTACCCCATGCTCACCGGTCACCGTACCGCCCATGGCTACGCTGGTTTCCAGAATGTCGGCGCCAAACAACTCGCAGCGGCGCAGTTGATCGGGGTCGTTCGCATCGAACAAAATCAGCGGGTGAAGGTTGCCGTCCCCCGCGTGGAACACGTTCAGGCACTTGAGACCGTATTGGGTTTCCATCTCAGAGATAGCTTGCAGGATGTCGGCCAGGCGCTTGCGCGGGATGGTCGAGTCCATGCACATGTAGTCGGGGCTGATGCGGCCTGATGCGGGGAAGGCGTTTTTGCGTCCGCTCCAGAACTTCAGGCGCTGTGCTTCATCGCGGCTTACCGTGATGGCCGTGGCGCCGCAGCCGCGCAGCACTTCGCTCATGCGGCCGATTTCTTCTTCGACTTCTTCGGGCGTGCCGTCGCTCTCGCACAGCAAAATCGCCGCCGCGCTCAGGTCGTAGCCTGCGTGCACAAAGCCTTCTACTGCAATCGTCATGGGGCCGTCCATCATCTCCAGCCCCGCCGGAATAATGCCTGCGGCAATGACAGCCGCCACCGCGTCGCCAGCTTTGCGCACATCGTCAAAACTGGCCATGATGCAGCGGGCCAGTTGCGGTTTGGGCACCAACTTGACAGTCACCTCAGTGGTCACGGCCAGCATGCCTTCGCTGCCCACCAGAATGGCCAGCAGGTCGTAGCCGGGGGCATCGAGTGCGTCGCTACCAAACTCAATCGGTTCGCCCTCGATGGTGAAGCCGCGCACTTTGAGCACGTTGTGCACGGTGAGGCCGTATTTGAGGCAGTGCACACCGCCCGAGTTCTCGGCCACGTTGCCACCAATGGTGCAAGCAATCTGGCTGGACGGGTCGGGTGCGTAATACAAGCCAAAGGGCGCGGCCGCGTCACTGATGGCTAAATTGCGCACACCGCACTGCACCACCGCTGTGCGGCTGATGGGGTCCACGGTTTTGATCTGGTTGAAGCGTGCCATCGACAGCGTCACGCCCATGCGGTGCGGCATGGCGCCGCCGGACAGGCCAGTGCCTGCGCCGCGAGCCACCACGGGCACTTGCAGGGTGTGGCAGGCTTTGAGGATGGCCTGCACCTGCGCTTCGGTTTCGGGCAGGGCCACTACCAAGGGGCGCTCCCTGTAGGCGGTCAGGCCGTCGCATTCATAAGGCGTGGTGTCTTCGGAGGTGAACAAAATCGCATGCGCCGGCAGTGCCGTTTGAAGGGCCTGCACCACCTGGCGCTGCAATTGTGTACGCGCCATGGCGCTCTCTGCGGCATTCAGTTCGAGGGCATTCACGGCGGTCATGACGGGCGGTTCCTTGGGCGTTATTCGGGGCAAAGGCAGCAGGTTATTGCACCGACTTTACGTCCAAAAGCGGCCGAGCGCCATGAAGAATCTGGGGCCAGGCTGTGAATCCGCTGCAATCGCGCACCAGCCGGAGCCCCGCCCCCAGCCCCAGTGCCCGGAGTTGTTGGCCTCAGGTCAGGCGGGTGATCTCGCTTTCCAGCACTTTGGCCGAGATGGGTTTGGAGACATAGCCATCGGCTCCAGCGTCCAGAAAGCGTTCGCGGTCGCCCGTCATGGCATGGGCGGTGACCATGATCACAGCGGTATGCGGCCGGCCTTGGGCTTCCAGCTCGCGCAAGTGTTTCACCGCCGTCACACCGTCCATGTGGGGCATCATCACATCCATCAAGACCAAGTCAAAGCTCTGGTTGATCGGATGGTCTTTCGCGATCAACACTTTCAAGCGACGTTTGGCCAATGAAGTCACGAAAGCGTTGGCTGGCAGCTCGACCGCCGCTGCCGGCACACCGGCCTGCAAACTGAAGCTGAAGCTGAAGGTCGAACCCTGCCCCAATTGGCTTTGCGTGTTGATGCTGCCCCCCATCAAATGCACCAGGCTGCGGGTGATGGCCAAACCCAGCCCGGTACCGCCAAAGGAGCGGGTGATCGAGCCGTCGGCCTGGATGAAGGGCGAGAACAGTTGCTCGGTTTTGGCCGGATCAAAGCCAATGCCGGTGTCCTCTACGCTGAACAGCAAGACCGCCTTACGTGCTTCGTCACCGGCTTGCCGCGCCATTTTTTGAATTCAGACGCTATGGTATTCAATTCAAGGCGTGTCGCAACCAATCTGCAAAGGTGGCGCATTCCCACCGGTCCATGGTGCCTGCGCGCCAGCACAAATAATGCGCATGCGGGCTGGGTACGCTGTGCGGGTACAAGCGCACCAGTTGGCCGCTGTCGATCCACGGCGCCCCGAGTTTGGCCCGCACCAGACCCACACCCAGACCTTGGGCGGCGGCGTCACACATCAGGCCGATGTCGTTGAAGGACGAGCCATCCATCGGCTCGGGCCAATCGAGTTGGTGCGCCGCAAACCAGGTGCGCCAAGGCTCCAGGGGGCTGCGCAGCAGGGCCTGACCTGACAAGTCTTCGGGTTGGGTGAAGGGGCCGTTCTCCCGCAACCACGCGGGTGAAGCCAAGGGGGTGACCTCATCACTCATCAAGCAAACATGTTCCACATCCGCATAGCGGCCTGCCCCGAAGCGTACGGTCAGGTCAGCGTCCTCGGCCACCACGTCCAGCAGCGGAATGGTCACTTGCAAGTTCAGGTCGATCTCAGGGTAGGCTTCGATGAATTGGCGCAAACGGGGCATCAGCACTGAGCGGGCAAAGGTGGGTGTGACCGCCAGTTTGACCTTGCGACGTCCGGCGGCCGGGCTGTTGATGGGAAACTTCTCCAGCGAGGCCAGGCCTTCCCGCACATGCGCCAGGTACTCGATGCCCTCGGTTGTCAAAGAAAAGTCAGCACGACCAAACAACTTGGTGCCGATGATCTGTTCCAGTTGTTTGACCCGATGGCTTACTGCACTGGGGGTGACGCACAAGGCTTCCGCCGCCTGGGTGACGCTGCGCAAGCGCGCCAGGGCCTCAAAGGTCAGGAGGCATTGGATCGGCGGGATGCGCGAGCTCATGTTCTTATTTGAAGATGACGGTCTTGTGCCCGTTGAGCAAGACGCGGTGTTCACTGTGCCATTTGACGGCTCGCGCCAGCACCTGGCTCTCGGTGTCGCGACCTTGGGTGGTCAGATCTTCTACAGTTTTGCTGTGGTCCACACGGGCCACGTCTTGCTCAATGATCGGGCCTTCATCCAGATCGGCCGTCACATAGTGGGCGGTCGCGCCGATCAGTTTGACTCCGCGGTCATGGGCCTGATAGTAGGGCTTGGCGCCTTTGAAACTGGGCAAGAAAGAGTGGTGGATGTTGATGGCCCGGCCCGAGAGTTTGCGGCAGAGATCGTCACTCAAAATTTGCATGTAACGCGCCAGCACGACCAGCTCGGCGCCTTCGGACTGGATGATCTCGTACTGCTTGGCTTCGGCTTGCGCCTTGGTCTGAGCGGTGACCGGGATGTGATGGAAAGGCACGTTGTAGCTGGCTGCGAGTTGGTAAAACTCGCGGTGGTTGCTCACGATGGCGCGAATGTCCAGGTGGAGCAGGCCGCTTTTCCAGCGAAACAGCAAATCGTTCAGGCAATGCCCTTCTTTGCTGACCATGATGACCGTGCGCATGGCTTGAGCGGTGGCATGCAGATGCCAAGCCATTTGAAACGGCTGCGCAAAGCTGCTCAGTTGGGTGCGCAACTCGTCTTGGCTGACCTGGTCACAGGCAAACTGAACCCGCATGAAGAACAAACCGGTGTCGTTGTCGTTGTACTGGGCGGCTTCTTCAATATTGCCGCCACGCTCCAGTAAAAATCCCGAAACTGCATGCACGATGCCGGTTCGGTCTGGGCAGGAAAGCGTGAGAATGTAAGCGTTGTTCATGGGCACCGATTGTCGCAGGTGTCAGGCAAGCGACCCTGACGCCCGTTGCGAATTTGCCCCTGAGTGCGGAACGATTTACACTGAAAGTTGTAAAGTTGGCACAGACGCACACAGGCAAAGAGGGACACATGACTGCACACCCCATCAACATGGACCATCAATGGTTGCCATTCACGCCCAATAAACAATTCCAAGCCGACCCCCGCGTGATGGTGGCCGCTGACGGCATGCATTTCACCACCCACGATGGCCGACAGGTTATCGATGGCATTTCCAGTCTGTGGTGCGTCACTGCCGGTCACAACCGAAAACCGATCAACGAAGCCATCAAAAAACAGCTCGATACGCTGGACTACGCTACAGCGTTTTCGATCAGCAACGACAAGGCTTTTGAAGCCGCGCACATGATCGCCCAATTGGCACCCGGCGATTTGAACAAAGTCTTGTTTTGCAGCTCCGGCTCGGAAGCCGCCGATACCGCCTTGAAGGTGGCGCTCGCTTACCACCGCGCCCGCGGTGAAGGCCATCGCAACATTTTCATCGGCCGCGAAAAGGGCTACCACGGCGTGAACTTTGGCGGCATGAGCGTGGGCGGTTTGCCCGCCAACCGCAAGGTGTACGGTGCCCAGTTGCTGCCGCGTGTGGATCACATGCGCTTCATCCACGACCCGGTGCACAACGCCTACATCCACAACCAGGAACCGGTGTGGCATGAAGATCCACTGGTAGAGTTGGAAACCCGCATTCTGGCCTTGCACGACCCCAGCAACGTGGCGGCCATCATGGTCGAGCCGGTGGCCGGATCGGCCGGTTGGTATTTGCCACCCCAAGGCTATTTGAAGCGCTTGCGAGAGATCTGCGACAAGCACGGCATTTTGCTGATTTTTGACGAAGTCATCACCGGCTTTGGCCGCATGGGCACCAACTTTGGCGCTGACTATTACGGCGTGGTGCCCGACATGCTGAACTTTGCCAAAGGCGTGACCAATGGCGTCATTCCCTTGGGCGGTGTGATTTGCCGCGACGCGATCTATAACGCCATGATGCATGCCACCTCACAAGAGCATGTGGCTGAATTTTTCCACGGCTATACCTACTCCGGCCATCCGGTGGCCTGCGCGGCCGCCATTGCCACCTTGAACCTGTTCAAGGAAGAAGACCTGTTTGCCCGCGCCAACACCATGGCCCCCGTGTTGGGTGACGCCATGCACGCAGCGCTCAAGGGCTTGCCTAACGTGATCGGTATCCGCACCCTGGGCTTGGCGGGCGCGGTGGAGCTGGCGCCCATGCCCGGCTCACCCGGCAAGCGGGCGTTTGAGGTGTTCCTCGATTGCTTCCACAAAGGCGTGTTGGTCCGCTCCGCCGGTGACAACCTGGTGGTGTGCCCGGCCTTCACCGTGTCGGCCGCGCAGATCGATCAGATCGTGGGGACGTTGGCCGACAGCATCCGCAAACACGCGTGAGTTCCTTGAGGTTGCGCCTCGTCCTGCAGGTCACGCTGACGCTGCTGGTGTCTTGGGGTGCAGCCTTGCTGTGCGATTGGGCGCGCACGCCCATTCCCTGGATGATCGGCCCTTTGCTGGCAACGGCCGCCGGCTCCCTGATGGGATGGCCCACCCGCAGCTCGAACCTGTTGCGCAATGGCGGGCAATGGGTGATTGGCACCTCATTGGGTTTGTATTTCACCGCGCAAGTGGGTGCCTTGGTGGTGAGCCTGTGGTGGGCCATCTTGGTGGGCATTGTCTGGGCGCTGGCGCTGGGCTTTTTGTTTGGCGCCTGGTTGCACCGGCAACATGCTGCAGTTTTGCAAGGGGTCGATGGGCACAGTGCGCAAAGCGTGCGGGCCACCAGTTACTTTGCTGGGGCCATTGGTGGCGCGTCTGAGATGACTTTGCTGGCCGAGCGTGCCGGTGCCCGCACCGATTTGGTGGCCGCGGCCCACAGTCTGCGCTTGTTGCTGGTGGTGATACTGTTGCCGTTTGGCATGCAATGGTTCCAGGCCCATTGGGACTTGCATGTGAACGCCTCCCTGTTACCCGGCCCGCGTGTGGCGCATTGGCCCGAAGTCTTGTGGTTATTTGCCGCGACAGGTGCGGGTGCGTGTGTGATGCTCTTGCTCAAGCGAACCAACCCTTGGTTCATGGGGCCCATGTTGATGTCCATGGCCCTGACCTTGTCAGGGGTGGAGTGGTCAGCCGTACCCACCCCTATGAGCAATGCGGCGCAGTTGATCATTGGCGTGAGTCTGGGGGTGCGGTTTGAAAGAAACTTCATCCATGCCGCACCGCGTTGGATGGTCTCGGTCGCCCTCGGTACCCTGGCCATGATGGCGGCGTCTGTGGCTTTGGGTTGGGGTATGGCCTGGGCCACGGGCTTGCACCCGGCCACTTTGATTTTGGGCACCGCCCCCGGGGGCATTGCCGAGATGGCGATCACTGCCAAGGTGCTGGAATTGGGCGTGCCGGTGGTCACCGCGTTTCAGGTGTGCCGGTTGGTGGCCGTCTTGATGATCGTGGCCCCGCTGTACAAATGGATCGAAGCGCCCGCCGAAGCTCAGTGACTCAAGCCGAGGGCCGAGCCCTTAGTGCACCACCACCGGCTGTTGGGCCAGACCGGCATAGCTTTCCAAGGTGTCTTCCACTTCTTCTTGCGTGGGGGTTTGCATCTGCCAGGCGTGGATGTGTTGCTGGAACATTTCTGCCCATGAACCGTCGAGGTAAACCTCTTTGCCCGAGCGTTTGTCCACGATTTCAAAACCATGGCGCTCGAGCACAGGACCCTGTGGGGGGCTGGCTTCGTTTTCGGCGTTCGCCAGCATGTGCATCACGGTGAAAGAATCAGATTCGTAAAGCAGGTTCATGGTGTCATTCTGTCTCAACTTTGGCCTTGTAGTTGAGTTCGGCGCAGAAAATTTCAAGAGGGTGGTCAAGGTTTATCTGTCGCTTTGGCCGGCAAGGGCGCCAAGGGCTGTAGATTGTCCATGCGCATGTCGATGAAATTGCCACTGACCTGGGTGATGCGGATGCGCACCGGCAGCCACGCGTGGGCTTTGGACAGCCACAGTTCCACCTTGGTGTCGTACTTGCCGCGCGGCAGGCAAACCCACTTGGAGGTGGGGATGTTCTTGTCGTCCACACTGACCACTTCTTCAGCTTCCATGGTGAGTGTCCAGGGCACGGCCTCATTCACCGTGGCGGTCTGGATGCTCACGCTGGTGCCGGGTTTGTAGCGGTCGGGGTCGCCGGTCATGGCGGCGGCCAGTTGAACAAATAAGCTGACCTGGTCTTGCGCGCCGGCTTGCAGCTCGGCCGGGGGCTTGTTGTTGCTGAACACGATGCGTTGCTGCTCTGCGTCAAAGTGAGTGGCCCGCTCGCCTCGCCATTTATCGGCAAAACGGGTGGGCATCAATCCCTGCGTGCCCACGCGCCCAGCACTGCTGAAGACCCGCGAACCCAGCAAAAAAGCCTTGACCGTCAAAGCAGCTTCGTAGTCGGTGGGGTTGTGCTGCCAGCGCAACTCGCCGTTCGCGTAATAGTTGAAGCCTCTCTCCTGGCCATTCAATTTGTAGCTGATCAAGGTCGATGGCGGCAAAGCGCCCACCGACAGCGGCACCCAAGGAGGGCTGGCCGTTTGCAAAGGCTGTGCGGGAGGAACAGGTTCCGTGGGAGCGCTGTCTGCGATGGCCGCAGGCTCTGGTGGAGCCGGCGTGGGCGGCGGTGCAGGAATGGCCTCAGAGGGGGATGAATCGGGCAATGGCAAGGGTGTGTCAGCGGGCGGAAAATCTGGATGCGGGGCTGTCTGGGTGCGCTGCGCAGGCGCCTTGCGGGCGGCTTTAGGCGGGGTAGGGGTTGAGGGCGCAACAGCTTCGATCTGCCGGGTCTGGAAGGGCGGGGTCTTGACGGGTTCGGCTCGCAAAGAAAGTTGCAAGGCATCCGGCCCACCCAAGAGCAAGCCGATGTGCACCAGCACCACCAGCACGGTGATGAGGATCAAGCTGCGACGGGATGGCCAGGGTGAACTGGGCGCCATGTTCATGGCCTTCAAGGCCGAGATGTCTCGCGATGACCCAAATCCATGGACAGCTGGCGCGACATGCCGAGCAAGGCCTGCACCATCGGGCCGTTCAGGTCGGTGTCCAGGCTGGCCGAGGAACCCAAGGCCACTACGCCCAGTGCCAAATGGCCGTCGGCGTCAAAGACAGGTGCACACAAGCCCGAAACACCGGGTAAGAGCACGTTTTTCACGCGACCCAAACCTTGCTGGCGCGTTTCGCTTTGCAAGGCTTGGACTTGGGCCCAGCTGGCCGGTACATCGCTGCGGCCGAGTTTGTGGGCCAAGGCCATTTCTTCTTGCAGCAAGGGCGTTAATTTATCCAGGGTACCTACGGGCGCCATGAAGGCGGTAAAGCACCGACCGGTAGCTGAGCTGAGCAAAGGCATCACATCACCCAGCCGCAAATTGACCGACACCGATAAAGGCGACTCTTGCCAATGCACGATGGTGGGCCCCCGATTGCCCCATACCGCCAGCGCGAGGGTGTGTCCCAAGGTTTCCATCAGGGCCGGCAAGCGCTCACGCGCCATCTTGACCGCATCGAGCCGCGACAAAGTCGACAAGCCCAAACGCAAGGTGGCTGGACCCAGCTCGTAGCGGGTGTTGGCACTGTCTTGCACCACCAAGCCTAAACGCTGAAAGCTCACCAAATACCGATGCGCTTTGGCCGCGCTCATGTCGGCCGCGGCGGCCAGATCGCGCAGCATCAAGGGGGCGGGGGCTTGGGCCAGCACGTCGAGCAAGGCAAAGCCCACTTCCACCGATTGAATGCCGGCTCTTTCCTTGTCGTTCGTCGGGCGGGGGCGGGCGTCCATATCGGCTAAAATTTTTTGATCAGCAAGCGGGCCTCCACTGTAGCGGATAGCGCGGCGCTGCAACAAGGATGTCATGAAATTAGCTACATACAAAGACGGTTCACGCGACGGCCAATTGGTGGTGGTGTCGCGGGATCTGAGCACCGCCCATTACGCGACCGGCATCGCCAACCGCATGCAGCAGGTGCTGGACGATTGGAACTTCATTTCGCCGCAGCTCGAAGACCTGTACCAAACGCTCAATGGCGGTAAAGCGCGGCACGCCTTCCCATTCAACCCGCAGCAGTGCATGGCGCCTTTGCCCCGCGCTTACCAATGGGCCGATGGTTCGGCCTACCTCAACCATGTGGAACTGGTGCGCGCTGCGCGCAATGCTGAAGTGCCCGCCAGCTTTTATCAAGACCCCTTGATGTACCAAGGCGGCAGCGACGATTTTCTGGGACCTTGCGACCCGGTGGTCTGCCCCGATGAAGCCTACGGCATTGACTTTGAAGCCGAGATCGCGGTCATCACCGCCGATGTGGCCATGGGCACTTCGGCCGATGATGCGCTGGATGCCATCCGCTTGGTGATGCTCGCCAACGACGTGAGCTTGCGCAACCTAGTGCCCGGTGAGCTGGCCAAGGGCTTTGGTTTTTACCAAAGCAAACCGGCCACCGCCTTCAGCCCGGTCGCGGTCACGTTGGACGAATTGGGTCACGCCTGGGACCATGGCCGACTGAATCTGACTTTGCAATCGACCTGGAACGGCCGTAAGGTGGGCATGTGCGAAGCCGGGCCGGAGATGAGTTTTCACTTCGGTCAACTCATTGCCCATATGTGCAAAACCCGCAACGTGCGTGCCGGCACTGTGGTGGGCAGCGGCACTGTGAGCAACCAGGCGGTGGAAGTCGATGGCCAAAAAGACTGGCCCAAGGGGTACAGTTGTATTGCCGAAAAACGCGCGATCGAAACCATTCTGGATGGCCAAGCCAGCACCGAATTCATGAAGTACGGAGACACCATCCGCATTGAGATGAAGGGTCAGAACGGTGAAAGCTTGTTTGGCGCGATCGAGCAGCAGGTGGTGCAAGTAGCGATCTGAAAAATGGCCAGCCTCGTAAGGCCCCCGTTTTGATCAGCTGGCGTATACGGCGCCTAAATCCTCAAAACCCTTGACTTCCAGCGGGTTGCCAAAGGGGTCGCAAAAGAACATCGTCCATTGCTCCCCGGCTTGACCGGCAAAGCGCAGATGCGGCTCGATCACAAAGCTGGTGTGGGCTTGCTTCAAACGTGCGGCCAGGGCATGCCAGTCGGCACTTTGCAGGATCACTCCGAAGTGCGGCATGGGCACCAAATGCTCGCCGACGTGGCCGGTGGCCTGAGTGGCAAATGGCTGACCCAGGTGCATGGAAATCTGGTGGCCGAAAAAGTCAAAGTCGACCCAGGTATCGGTGCTGCGGCCTTCATGGCAACCCAGCACTTGGCCGTAAAAGTGGCGTGCTTGGTCCAGGTCGGTGACATTGAAGGCAAGGTGAAACAGGCTTTTCATGCGACAAGCATAGCAGTCTGCCGCAGCGGCTTCCATGCAGACTTGTCACCATCAAGCGATCAAAGAAGGGTCCGGAGCCATGTTGTCGAATTTCTTGAAATAGGTTTTAGCCAAAGCCACCAATTGGGCATCGCTGGGGTGATCAGATGGCACGCTTTCTACGATGTGCGCGGCCAAGGCAGGGGCGTGTTGTTGGCACCAGTCGCGCAACTGGTTGCGCACCAGACCCGGTCCGGTCAGCAGAATTTCCTGACATGCCGCTAAAGCCTTGGCGACTTCACTGAACATGGCATTCATGTCCAAGCTCTTGCCTTGATGTTTGTGGTGGCTTCGCGAGGGGATCCGATGGGACTCCGCATGGGTTTTATCAAAGAAGACCACATGGGCTTCGGAGTGGTCGATCCAGACGATGGCGTGGTAAGTGGACATGGCAGCTCTCTAAAAGGTTTCAGGCGCGGGACTGTGCGGTTTCCAGGGCAGTCTGGCAAGCGATGCAGCGAAGGGCTGTGGGGGTAGCTTGCAGTCGCTGCTCGGGTATGAATTCTTCGCAATCGAGGCACTCGCCGTAATGACCGGATGCCACCAGCGCCAATGCGCGGTCAATGTCTTGTAGCTCGGCGGTTTCATGTTCATTCATGGCGAAGCCGTCTTCGCGTTCGCTGCGCAGTTGTGCGTCGTCACTGGAAGAGGCTTCGTACCGTTCGGCGGCGACTTGCGCACGGCCAAGCACGCCCCCACGTTCAAAGGCCATGCGTTCGAGCAGCTCGGCGCGTTGCGCCAGCAGTTGAGACTTGTGTTGTTCTGTGGACTGAGCGTCTGGCATGGATGAACCCCTGTGTTGGGCGTTCATCCTAAGTCGATCAGCTCTTCACACCATTGACAAGGATCAATGTTCAGGACTTGGCCTTCATGCGCGACATCATCAGCTCCATATTGGCCTTGCGGTCGGCGCTGATGGTTTGCATGTGGGGGCGCTCGGCCATCATTTTGAGGTAGTCACGGGCAGGCAAGTCCGCCAGAAAGTCTTTGCCGTAAATGATCTTGGTGGCACCTGAAACCAGGGGTAAGTGCGTGACGGCAGCGCAGTCGGCCAAAGTGAGTTGGTTGCCGGCCACGAAGGGCGAAAACTTGGCGAGCTGTGCAAAGGCCGCCACGTTTTTTTGCAGCTGGGCGCCGACTTTTTCTTTGACCGAGTCGCTGACCTTGCCCCCAAAATACGCTTCGGGGTAGAGGTTTCGCGCGACCAGCTCCAGGTGCAAGTCCAAGAACAGTGCCAGCTCGCGCACCTTGGCCGCGGCCAATGGATCGGCGGGGAGCAAGGGGTTTTGCGGGTACTTGTGCTCGATGTACTCCAGCATCACGGCCGACTCGCACATGCTGCCGTCTTCGGTTTTCAAATAGGGCACTTTGCCCAAAGGGCTGGCAGCAGGATCGGTTTCACCCACCCAAGCAATTTCTTCTTCAAAGGGCACGCCTTTTTCGAGCAAGGCGAATTTGACTTTGTTGTGGTAATTACTGGCCGCAAAGCCGCAGAGTTTGAGCATGGTGTTTCCTAGACGAGGCAAAGCCAACAGGTTAACGGCCGGCTCTTTGCGCAGGCGTCACGCAGATGACCGGACGTTGAATTAGAATCTGGCGCATGCAAACCCTGCGTAACGCCCATCTCCTTGCCCGCTTCGTGCTGGTGTGGTTTGTGCTGTTCGTGGGAGCTGCGGTGGCTTCGCCTTTTGTGAATACACAGTCCACACAAATGGTGTGTTCGGCCATGGGCGGCATGAAAATGGTCAACACCGATGTCAACGGCGATGCCGG
>CANGKR010000046.1 GCA_947454355.1 Comamonadaceae bacterium | reverse complement strand
CCTCCCCTGCACCCGGCCGCGCCGGGCGGCATCCAGAGCGCGGCAGGTTTGCGTTACTGGACCATGACCATCAGCAACCTGACCGAGATGGTCAAGGCCTGCGCCGATGCGGGCACGCCTGTGGTGGTGCCCGAGCGAGAGTTTCGGCCCGGGGTGCGCATTGCCATCGTGACCGACCCGGATGGGAACTGGGTGGAGTTTTTAGCGCTGGGTTGACCCGACAGCGCTTACCTCAATGCGGCAGGGTCTCAGCCTGCTTTTTGCGCTCGGCGATGGTGATCCGGTGTAGCAATCGCCTGTGGCCTTCGTAGCCACCCGTAGCGGCATGGATCAAACAGCGGTTGTCCCACAGCAGCAGCATGTCTGCCGACCAGCGGTGGCTGTAAACAAACTCGGCGCGGGTCTGATGTTCAAACAAGAACATCATCATGTCGTCAGAGTCTTGCGCTGACCACCCCTCAATGCCCAGGGTGTAGCCTGGGCTGACATACAAAGCGGTGCGCCCGGTTTCGGGATGCACCCTTGCGATCGGCTGCAATTGGGTTTTGAGCGCCGAGTCGTCAAAGCGAATCGCCATCGAGCGCCCGGCTTCGCGGTCTTTTTCGCCGTAAGCTCCATCGCGGGCATAACCACGACGAGCCGAATGGATGCCCTGGGCACCGCGCAACCGGGATTTCATGTCCTCGGGCAAAGCATCCCAAGCCGCGTACTGGTTGGCAAACAAGGTGTTGCCACCGTGCGGTGGAATGATGCTGCCCAGCAAGGTGGTGGCCGCAGGGGGTGATGCCATGAAGCTCCAGTCCGAATGCCAAGATTCGGCAAAGATGCGAGTCTTCTCGTTGGCTTCGCGCCGGACCTGTGCCACATGCGGATGTCCGGGCATGGACTCGAAAAAAGGATCTTCACCATAAGGGCCCATGCTGTGCGCAAAGCGCTCCAGATCTTTGATGGCTATGGCTTGGTCAGGCATCACCAGCAATTGGTGATCCAGCCAGGTCTGGCGCAAAGCTTTGAGGGTCTCGATGTCCATTGGCTGGCGGAGGTCCAGGCCCCGCACCACGGCGCCCAAAGGAGCATCGATTTTTTCAACAGAAAAAGAAGGCGTGTTCATGGTTTGTTTTTCAGTTCGGCCAGTTGAGCTTCGAGTTCGGCGATGCGGGCGCGTGCGTCATCGCCTTCGGGGATGGGCTCGCCACTGTCGCGCCAACGCACAGCAGCCTTGAAGCCATTGACTTGGGCATAACGGCGAAACCACAACCCCTCAGGGTTGTGGCGGGTAATGCCGTCGAACAACGTGGCCATGGATTGCGCTTGCTCCAAGCCCATGGTGAGCATGATTTGATTGACCACCAACTTGTGCATGGCCAGGTGGCTGCTGGGCACGCCCGCGATCCTTTGTGCTAAGCGCAAGGTGGCGTTTTCCAATTCGGCCTCGGGCACGCAGTCATTGGCCAAACCCCAATCGAGCGCCTTGCGGCCGTCGATCAGGTCACCGGTGAACATCATTTGCTTGGCGCGTGTGGGGCCCAAACGGTGGGTCCACATGGCGGTGGTGGGGCAACCCCAGACGCGGGTAGGCATGTAGCCGATGCGAGCATCATCGGCCATCACCAGCAAGTCGCAGCACAACGCAATGTCGCTGCCACCGGCCACGGCTGCGCCATGCACCTTGGCGATCGTGGGTTTGGGGCTGCGCCACAAAGCCATGAAATCTTCAGTGTTGCGCTTCATGTAGGCGTAATCGACCATCGGGTCCCAGGGCGTGGATTCCTGCTGGCAAGGGTGCTCCAGCAGGCCTTCGCCGAATTGGCTCAGGTCGTAGCCACCGCAAAAGCCTTTACCAGCGCCCTCCACCACGATGACGTGCACCTCGGTTTGGGCGTTGGCCCATTCCACCGCTTCGCGCAGTTCACGCGGGGTCTGGTCGTTGATGGCGTTGAGTCGCTCGGGTCGGTTGAGCAGCAATCGGGCAATGCCGGGTTGCTGCGGGTCGGTATCAATGCGAAGCGTGCTGTAAATCGGCATTTCTGTCTGTTTTTTTCCATGAATGGATCGAAGCTCATCCTGACGAAGATTGCGGGATTTGGGACTGCGGAAAACCCTAGGTCTCGCTGTCGCGCGGGTTGTTGCCAGCCCTGAATGGCTGCCACATACTTTGCGCATGAAATTCGATTCAGGGCCTGGCCCCATGCAGTTAACTCACCCACTGAAGGGGACTCCCGAATGACGTCCGCGCCAGCTTCGGCACTCACACCTTCGGGCCTCGCATCCATCGACGCCATCACCGAAGCCCTGGCATCTGTGGGCTACATCTCCACACGCGCCATTTCGACTGCTGTGTATCTGGCGCACCACCTGCGCAAGCCGGTCTTGATCGAGGGTCCTGCCGGTGTCGGTAAAACCGATCTGGCCGTGTCTTTGGCGAAAGCCATGGATTGGGCATTGCTGCGCATGCCCTGCTACGAAGGCTTGGACGACAGCAAAGCCCTGTACGAATGGAAATACGGCAAGCAATTGCTGTACACCCAAATCCTGAAAGAAAAGATCGGCCTGTTGATCGACGGCGCTGACAATTTGCAGCAAGCCTTTGGCAAGCTCGCCGGATTTCAAGATTTGTTTTTTTCGCGAGACTTTCTTGAACCGCGGCCGCTCTTGCAAGCGATGGAACAATCCGGCGGCAGCGTCTTGCTGATCGACGAGATCGATAAATCCGAAGAGTCTTTTGAAGCTCTGTTGCTTGAGGTGCTGGCCGACTACCAAGTCACCATTCCTGAAATCGGCACCATCCAGGCCCAGGTGCCACCCTTGGTGATCCTGACCTCAAACAACACCCGCGAGTTAGGTGATGCCCTTAAGCGCCGCTGCCTGCACCTTCATTTGGGTTATCCGGATGCAAACCTTGAGCGGCGCATCCTGCAAGCGCGTGTACCCGATCTGTCGGAGCAACTGTTGGCGCAATTGGTCACCTTTGTGCAATCACTGCGCCTTGAAAACGTACGCAAACCACCCTCGATTGCCGAATCGGTCGACTGGGCGCGTGCCCTCTTGCTCTTGCATGCCAACAGCCTGGACGAACAATGGGTGCGCGAAACCCTCAATGTGTTGCTCAAGCGCGAGACCGACATTCAAGAAATGCAAGGCCGCCTGGCGCCCTTGACACAAGCTGCTCTAGCGGCGACCCCTGGGGCGCGTGGATGACCTCCAGCCTGACCGGCTTTGTACGCGCCCTGCGGATCGCAGGCGTGCCGGTCTCTACGGCTGAGACGATCGATGCATCGCACACCCTGCGCTTGATCGGATGGTCTGATCGCAGCAACCTGAAAGAAGCGCTCGGCGCGGTGCTGGCCAAATCGGATGAAGCCAAAGCCATCCATGACCGGGTGTTCGACATGTATTTCAGCTCACAGCCCGCTGGCGACTTGCAGATGACGCTGCAGCAAGCAGCAGATCAGGTGGGCGTCGATGAAATCCGCTTTGCGTCGCAAGAATCCTTTTACGTGCGGCAGATGCTCAGCGCCATGGGCATCGAGAAGCTGGAGGCGCAACTCCTGAAACGCATGGAAGAGTCCACAGCTGATGCGCGGACTGAGGCCGAAGCTTTGAGCGCCGAGCGCGAACAATTGACAGCGCATGCACGGGCATGGGTGGCGCAGCGTTTTGAACTGTTTGGAATGCCCGCCACGGAAAACTTCATGACTGAAGTCGCGGTCCGCCGGCCCTTGGGCCGCATGGGTCCGCAAGACATGCAACGCATGAAGGCCGCAGTCACGCGCATGGCCAAACGTCTGGCGCAAAAACATTCACAAAGGCAGCGCATCCGCATGGCGGGTCGCATCGACCTGCGGCGCACCCTCAAAGCCAATGCCGGACACGATGGCGTGCCTTTTGACCTGCACTTCAAACACCGCCGGCGCGACAAGCCCCGCTTGGTCGTGGTCTGCGATGTATCAGGTTCGGTGGTGGCTCATGTGCGCTTTGTGCTGTTGTTTCTGTACGCCCTGCAAGGCGCCGTGGCCGATGTTCGCAGCTTTGCTTTTTCTCACCGCTTGTTTGATGTGAGTGCACCGCTGTCGCAACTGCCCTTTGAAGAGGCGATGAACTTGATCCTCAAAGAAGTGGGCAGCGGTGCCACAGATTACGGTCAAGCCTGGCTGGATTTGCAGCAGCTGCATGCCGACTGCATCGACAAACGCACCACCTTGCTGGTGCTGGGCGATGGCCGTTCCAACCAAACCAATCCGCGGCTGGACATCTTTGCGCAACTGGCCGACCGCGCCAAGCGCGTCGTCTGGCTGTGCAACGAACCCCCTGTGCGCTGGGGCAGCGGAGACAGTTGCATGCTGCAATACCGCCCGCTGTGCTCCCATCTGACTCATTGCACAAGCGCCGCCGATCTGGACCGCGCGATCGACGAAGCCCTGGGGGCTTATGCATGAAGACCATTTTTTCACCTCTCACTTTTTCACCTTTTTTTCGACAGGAGTTCATCCATGACACAAACCGCTGATACCCCCTTCATTTCGCCTTTTTCGCTGGACCCGAGCGACCCGCTCAATGACCTGCGCATGTCCGAGAAAGCGCGCCCGCTTTACGAGCATGTCAAGCGCTTCATTGTCGAAACCGTCAATCCAATGGCCGAGAAATACAATGCACTCGGCGAAGGCCGCACCGGCGCGGACCGCTGGGAATACGCGCCCGGTCAGCTGGACTTGCTCAATGCCGCCAAAGACCAGGCCAAAAAAGAAGGCCTGTGGAATTTCTTCTTGCCCGATGCGACTACGGGCGAGGGCCTGTCCAACCTGGACTACGCCTATATTGCCGCCGAGTTGGGCAAAAGCCCCATGGCCTCTGAATGCATGAACTGCTCAGCGCCCGACACCGGCAACATGGAAGTGCTCGAGCGCGTGGGCACTCCTGCCCAGAAAGAGAAATGGCTCAAGCCCCTGCTGAACGGCGAAATCCGCTCCGCCTATGCAATGACAGAAGTGGACTACGCCTCCTCCGATGCCAAGAACGTAGCCACCAGCGCTGTGCTCGAAGGGGATGAATGGGTGATCAACGGCGAGAAGCATTACATCTCCGGCGCTGGCAGCCCACGTTGCAAGATCCTGATCACCATGGTGCGCTCCAGCCCCGACGCTGCGCCGCACAAGCAGCAGTCGATGATCTTAATCCCCAAAGACACCCCCGGGGTGAAGATCATCGGTCCGATGCATGTCTTCTCTGAAGACCACGCTCCGCACGGCCACATGCACATTGTGTTTGACAACGTGCGGGTGCCCAAAGACAACATGCTGCTCGGCGAAGGCCGTGGCTTTGAAATTTCGCAATTGCGCTTGGGACCAGGTCGCATCCACCACTGCATGCGCTCAATCGGTCAGGCCGAAAAAGCGCTGGAGCTCTTGGTCCAGCGAGGTGCTTCGCGTGAAGCGTTTGGCAAACAACTCGTCTGGTTGGGCGGCAATGTGGAAATCATCTCCCGTGCGCGCATCGACATCGAAGCCATGCGCCTGATGGTGCTCAAGGCCGCCAAAGCCATGGACGTGCTGGGTAACCGCGAAGCGCGAATTTGGGTGCACATGGTCAAAGCCATGGTGCCTGTACGCGTATGCCAAATCATCGACCAGGCCATTCAGATGTACGGTGCCTTAGGCGTCTCGCAAAAGACCCCCTTGGCCAAGATGTACGCCTCGCAGCGCACCTTGCGACTGGCCGATGGACCTGATGAAGTGCACCACCTGGTGGTGGGCCGTCATGAGATCCGCGCCATCGAATCGGCGGTTGACGACATGAGTGCGACCATGGTCTGGCGTAACTGATGTCATACACAGGGGTAAAACCATGACTGCTCAACAAATAGACACCGGCACGACCGACCTGCTCGCCACCCTGGATGAAGGGGTGCTGACCTTGACTTTGAACCGCCCTGAGGCCCGCAACGCCATGTCCAAGGCGATGAACAAAGCCCTGCAAGAGCAACTGGCCGAGGCAGAATTCAACCCGGCGGTCAAATGCCTGGTATTGACTGGTGCAGGCCAGGGCTTTTGCGCGGGGGGTGATGTCAAAGGTATGGCCGCTTCGGGCGATGGCACCGTGGGCGCTCAAACCATTGACGAAGCCATTGCCCGCCAGCGCGTGAACCAGCGCGCCACTGCAGGCAAGCTGTTCAAAATGCCCAAGCCCACGCTGGCCGCACTCCCCGGTGCGGCTGCGGGCGCAGGTCTGTCGTTGGCATTGGCTTGCGACATGCGGGTGATGTCCAGCAGCGCCATCATGACCACCGCGTTTGCGCGGGTGGGCTTTTCGGGCGACTACGGCGGAACCTACTTTTTGACGCAGCTGGTGGGATCGGCCAAGGCGCGAGAGATGTATTACCTCTCTGACCGCGTCTCGGCCGAAGAAGCCTTGCGTCTGGGCCTGACCAACTGGGTCTGCGCACCCGACGAACTGGCGGCCCGTACGCGTGAGATCGCTCTGCGTCTGGCCAAAGGCCCCACGGTAGCTTACCGCTACATGAAAGAAAACCTCAATCGCGCCATGGCCGGTGAGGTGGACGAGTGCTTGGACCTCGAAGCCACGCACCATGTGCACTGCGGTCAAACCCAAGACCACCGTGAGGCCACACAAGCCTTTGTAGCCAAACGCGAGCCGGTTTTCACTGGTCGCTGACACCCAAGGACACGCACATGATGACCAGGCAGCAAGCCATCGCGGCCTACACCGGCCCCGATCAACCCTATGAATTGGTGGACGAAACGGTCAAGGGGCGCCATCTGCGTGTCTTTAAGAATGCGCCCCCCTCTTTGCGGGCGCTGTTCGAGTCCACTGCCTCTGAACTGCCGTTTTTGAGTTACGAAGACGAGCATTGGACTTTTGCCCAGGCCTTGTCTTCGGCCTCTCGCATCGGTCATGTGCTGGTCCATGATTGCCAAGTCCAGCATGGCGATCGCGTGGCGATCGCCATGCGCAACTACCCTGAGTGGGTCTTGGCCTTCACCGCCATCACCTCCATCGGTGCAGTCGCTGTGGCCATGAACGCGCATTGGCAAAGTGACGAAATGGGCTATGCCCTGAACAACAGCGGTGCCCGGGTGTTGCTGGCCGATCAAGAGCGCTTGAGTCGCTTGCCCGTGGAAGAGGGTTTGCAGGTGCTGGCCGTGCGCCCCACCCTTCCCTTGGCCAAAGGCGTTCGGTCCCTTGCGGACCTGATGAATGCAGCGCCTGCGGTCATGCCTGCAGCGGAGATTGCCCAGGACGATGCGGCCACCATCCTCTACACCTCCGGCTCTACCGGCCACCCCAAAGGTGTGGTCTCGAGTCATCGCAACATCCTGGCGGCCTTGTTGTCTTGGGAACTCGACCGCTTCATGGGCGATGCGGTCGCAGGCATCACACCGCCGGGCCCCGGAGACCCGGTGCCCGAACAAGCCGGTACGCTGTTGGCTGTGCCTTTGTTCCATGTCACCGGATTGCATGCAAGTTACCTCTCGAGCTACCGCACCCAGCGTCGCATGGTGAGCATGTACCGTTGGGATGCCGAGCTGGCCGCTCAACTGATTGCATCCAAGCGTTTGACCTCGATGGTGGCCCCCGCAGCCGTATCGGGCGACTTGGTCCGCGTGGCGCAAAGCCGACAACATGACATGAGCAGTTTGTTGGCCTTGGGCGGTGGAGGTGCCCCTCGCGCGCCTGAACAGGTCGGCCAGATCGCAGCGAGTTTTCCTAACGCCCTGCCTGCGACCGGCTGGGGCATGACTGAGACCAACGCGATCGGCACCGGGATTGGCGGGCAAGACTATCTGGACCACCCCGAAAGTTCTGGTCGATGCTCGCAGGTTTTGCAACTCAAAGTCATTGACGAATCAGGCAATGAATTGCCCATCGGCCAACGCGGCGAGCTCTTGGTGCGCGGCACCTCGGTGTTCGCGGGCTACTGGCAACAACCTGAGGCGACGACTAAGTCCTTCATTGGGGATTGGTTCCGCACGGGCGATGTGGCCTATCTGGATGAAGACGGTTTCATGTACATCGTGGACCGGATCAAGGACCTGATCATCCGTGGTGGCGAGAACATCGGTTGCGGCATGGTGGAAGCTGCGCTCTTGGAACACCCTGATGTCTTTGAGGCCGCCGTGTATGCGGTGCCTGATGAACGCTTGGGCGAAGAAGTGGGCGCCACGGTGTATGGCAAAGACACTTTGGATGTAGATGCCCTGCGCGAATTCTTGAACACCCACTTGGCACGCTTTGCGGTGCCGCGCTACATCTTGCACGCCAAGGCACCGCTACAGCGTACGCCCTCGGGCAAGATCTTCAAACGCGAAATCCGGCAGGCCGCACTGGCCGAGATCCAACGCACGTGAGCTCTGCCGCCGACTCGGCACACAGCCGCTTCACCTCTGGTCCGATCACACCGACACTGGCCACGTTTGCGCTGCCGCTGTTGATGACCAACCTGCTGCACTCCTTGTCGGGAACTTGGGGCGCGATTTGGGTAGGTCAAGTGTTGGGGCCCAATGCCCTGACCGCTGTGGCCACGGCCAATGTGGTCCTGATGATGGTGATGGGCGCAGCCATGGGTATTGGCACGGCTTCTGCGGTGGCGATCGGTCAATCCTTAGGCTCAGGCGATCTCCAAGCAGTCAAGCGGGTGGTGGGCAGTGCGGTGATTTTTGTGATCGGTTTTTCTTTGTCCATCGCGGTCATCGGTTGGTTGCTCACGCCCGCACTCATCGACTGGATGGACACCCCTGCAGCCGCGCGTGAGTTGGCGATCACGCATTTGCGCTACACCTGTTTGACCATGCCCAGCATCTTCACCTACCTGGTGATGGTCATGATCATGCGCGGCTCAGGTGACTCGCAAACCCCCTTCAAGTTCACATTGTTGTGGATCAGCCTGTCAGTGATCCTCGGGCCCTTGTTGCTCACCGGATCCATGGGTCTGCCGCATCTGGGCATTGCTGGACTGGGTGTGGCCAGCGTGCTGTCCAGCAGCCTGGCTCTGGGTGCGCTGGTACTCTACATTTACCTCAAGCGATCGCCGATAGCTTTGCATGGCAAAGACATTCGCCATTTGCGGCCCGACCCGGTGCTGATGGGCTTGCTGGTGCGCCGAGGCGTGCCCATTGCGATGGAAACATTGGTGGTGCAAGGCAGTTACTTTGCCTTGCTGTCACTGGTCAACAGCTACGGGGCAGCCACGGCAGCGGCTTACAGCGGGGCGGCCCAGTTGTGGGTGTATGTGCAAATGCCCTCGAACGCATTGTCCACTTCCATGTCGGCCATGGCGGCGATGAACATCGGTGCGGGGCATTGGCCCCGGGTAGAAAAAATCGCCCTGCGCGGCTGCCTGATGAGCGTGGCCGTATCCGCCTTGGCCACCGTGATCATTTTTTCACTGGGAGAAGCCCCGCTGCGATTGTTCATTCCCGAAGGGGGCGCGGTACTCGACAAAGCCTGGCACATCAACACGCAAGCCCTGTGGGGCTGGATCGCACTGTCGGTCAGCATGGGGCTGTTTGGCATCATGCGGGCGAACGGGGCGATGATGGCGCCGATGCTGATTTTCGGCGCCACCATGTGGGGCCTGCGCGTGCCCTTTGCCCTGTTACTGCGACCGTGGCTGGGCGAAGACGCGATTTGGTGGAGTTTTCCCTTTGGTTCGATTTGCTCGGCGTTGATCGCCTGGGCCTATTACCGATGGGGCTCTTGGCGGGAGCAGGCCTTGTTACTGGATAAGGTCGAGCCTGCCGTTGAAGAATTGCGTGTTGGCGAATAGGAAAGATCCTGACACCCCCCTCCCCTGCCAGCCTGGTCGGGCTGCTTACAACACGTCAGGTGGTGCCCAGCCCCAGCAAGCGGGCAGCCGCTTGGGCTCTGCGGGGAATGGCCGCCTTGTAAGCATTCAGGTCAAGTGACTCGTCCTGCTCGCCTTGCTGTCCGGCCAAGTAGCGTGCATACACACCTTCGCCAATGCAGGCCAAGCGCCACTGCGCAAAGGCGCGATAGTAGTCAACGGTTTGCAGCGACACACCCATGGCTTGCGCATACAAACCCGCCATCTCGTCGGCACTCCAAAAGCCGGGCAAGCCGGTGGTCAAAGGGTCACCGCCTTCATTGGGAGAGTGGGGGTCATGCCAGTAGCCTAGCAGGCCACCCAAATCGGCCATGGGCTCTCCCAAGGTACACAGTTCCCAGTCGAGCACACCGGCCACCGTACCGTCTGGGTGCATCATGCAGTTGGACAAACGGTAGTCACCGTGGGCGATCGTAGCGGCCGACGGCGTGGGTAGACGCGCAGCCAAAGCATCGCGCAGCACATCCATCAGCGGCAGTTCGCGGGTCTTAGATTGCTCCCATTGCCCTGACCAGCGCTTGAGTTGCCGCTCGATGTAGCCTTCGCGCTTGGCCAAGTTGCCCAACCCAACGGCATCGATGTCGACCCGGTGCAACGCACACAGCGTGTCGATCAACGCATGGCACATCCGCGTGCGCACCGCTTCGCTCAAGCTTTGGCCGATGGTCACATCGCGCACCACCAAGCCTTCCAGGAAATGCATCACATAAAAATCACAGCCATTGACCGCAGGGTCTTGGCACAGACCCACCATGCGCGGCACCGGCACGGCCGTGTCCGCCAGCGCGGCCATCAGCCGGTGCTCGCGGGCCATGTCGTGCGCACTGGGCAAGAGCTTGCCCATGGGCGGGCGACGCAGCACAAAGCGCCGCCCCACCGCGTCGCTGACGGTGAAGGTGATGTTCGATCTCCCCCCAGCGATCAGCTTGAAGGACAGCGGTGCAGTGATCGCGGTGCGCTGGGCCAACCAATCCGTGACGCGAGGGATGTCGATGCCCACGACCGGGGTCTGCAGCGCGCTCATGCGGACTGAGGCATCAACAGACTTCGAACAGGCCGGCAGCACCCTGCCCGCCGCCGATGCACATGGTCACCACCACATACTTGGCGCCACGGCGTTTGCCTTCGATCAGGGCATGACCGGTCAAGCGGGCGCCGCTGACGCCATAGGGGTGGCCCACGGCAATCGCGCCGCCGTTGACGTTGAGCAACTCGTCAGGGATGCCCAGCTTGTCACGGCAGTAAAGTACCTGGCAGGCAAAGGCTTCGTTGAGTTCCCACAGGCCAATGTCCGATACTTTCAATCCCGCGCGTTGCAACAAACGCGGCACGGCGAACACCGGTCCGATGCCCATCTCGTCAGGCTCGCAACCCGCGACGGCAAAGCCCCTGAAAATACCCAAAGGCTGTAGGCCGCGTTGCTCGGCGAGTTTGCCGTTCATGACCACGCAGGCCGAAGCTCCATCTGAAAACTGGCTCGCATTGCCTGCCGTGACGATGCCGCCCGGCAATGCCGAGCGCAGGCCGCTGATGGCCTCCAGCGTGGTGTCGGCGCGGATGCCTTCGTCGGCTGCAATGGTCACTTCCTTGCGTGTCAGGCGTCCCGTGGCTTTATCGACCACGCCCATGATGGTGGTCATGGGCACAATTTCATCGGCAAACAAACCTGCAGCCTGTGCGGCGGCAGCGCGTTGCTGGCTGCGCACGCCGTACTCGTCTTGCGCCAGTTTGGGGATCTTGTAACGCTGGATCACCTGCTCTGCGGTTTGCAGCATGTTCCAGTAAATCTCGGGTTTGTGCTCCATCAACCAAGGATCCATGGCCATGTGGCGGTTGGCTTCGTTTTGCACACAGGAAATGCTCTCCACACCGCCTGCCACGATGGCCGGGCAGCCTTCGGTCATCACGCGTTGTGCGGCCAGGGCGATGGTTTGCAGGCCCGACGAACAAAAGCGGTTGAGCGTCATGCCAGCGGTGGTGACCGGCAAGCCTGCACGCAAAGCGATCTGGCGTGCGATGTTGCCGCCAGTCGTGCCTTCACCGAAGGTGCCGCCCATGATGACGTCCTCGATCTCGGCCGGGTCGATCCCGGCGCGGGCCACGGCATGCTGCACAGCATGGCCGCCGAGTGTGGCGCCATAGGTCATGTTGAAAGCGCCCTTCCAGCTTTTGGCCAGACCCGTGCGTGCGGTGGAAACAATGACTGCATCGATCATGAAATACCTCTTGAATGGGGGGAGTGTGAGTTTGAAGCTTGAATTTGTTTCATCGGCTCAGCAAAAAGTCTTGCCTTCTTCGGCCAGGCGCAGCAGCAGCGGTGCGGGCTGCCAAGAAGCATCTGCACCAGGTTCGGCTGCAAAGCGGCGCAAGGCCCGCACCACATTGGGCAAACCCATCAGGTCTGCGTACAGCATGGGGCCACCGCGATGCAATGGGAAACCATAACCGTTGAGGTAGGCGATATCGATGTCAGAGGCGCGAGCGGCGATACCTTCTTCCAAGATGCGGGCACCTTCGTTGACCAGTGCGTAAATGCAGCGCTCGATCACTTCGGTGTCGCTGATCTTACGCGCCGTGATGCCTTGGGCTGCGCGGTATTCAGTGATCAGCGCTTCGGTCACAGCATCGGGGATCGGATCGCGCTTACCCGCCTCATAGCGGTACCACCCTGCACCTGTTTTTTGGCCGTAACGTCCGGCTTCGCACAATTTGTCGGCCACCACCGGAGTAAAGGGCACACCAGCCTCGCTGGCCTTGCGCTTGCGTGTAGCCCAGCCGATGTCCAGACCCGCCAGGTCGCCCATACGGAAGGGGCCCATGGCCATGCCGTATTTTTGCAGTGCGCCGTCAATTTGCTGAGGCAAGGCCCCTGCATTGATCAAGCCGCTGGCGGCAGCGCCGTAGCGCGCCAACATGCGGTTGCCAATGAAACCATCGCACACGCCCGACACGATGGCGATTTTCTTGATCTTCTTGGCCACCGCCATGCTGCTGGCCAGCACATCGGGTGCTGTGGCCGCGCCGCGAACAACTTCGAGCAAACGCATCACATTGGCTGGACTGAAAAAGTGCAAGCCCAACACATCGGAGGGACGCTTGGTGAAACTGGCGATCTTGTCGATGTTGAGATAAGAGGTGTTGGACGCCAGGATGGCGCCGGGTTTACACACCCGGTCCAGGGTTTCGAATACCGTTTGTTTGACGTCCATGTTTTCAAACACAGCTTCGATCACCAAATCCACTTCGGCAAAGGCGTCGTAGCTCAAGGTCCCTGTCAACAGGGACATGCGCTGCTCGACCTGCTCGGGCTTGAGCTTGCCTTTTTTCATGGTGTTTTCGTAGTTGCGGCGGATGGTGGCCATGCCTTTGTCCAGCGCCTCCTGCTTCATTTCGAGCAGGACCACGGGCAGACCCGCATTCAAGAAGTTCATGGTGATACCACCACCCATCGTGCCTGCGCCGATCACGCCGACTTTAGCGATCGTGCGCAGCGGTATATCGGCCGCAAGACCTGGGATCTTGGCCGCAGCACGTTCTGCGGCGAACACATGGCGCAGCGCGCGTGACTCAGGCGAAGCCATCAACGACATGAAGCCTTCACGCTCGATGCGAACACCTTCATCAAATGGCTTGCTGAGCGATGCAGCTACGGCCTCCAAGCAGCGCATGGGGGCGGGGAAATTCTTAGACATCGCGCCCACCGTGTTACGGGCGAATTGCAAAAAGGCCTGACCCTGCGCGTCTTTGACCTTGAGGTCACGCGAGCGGCGCAGAGGCATTTTTTGCTCCAGCACCTGGTGTGCGAAAGCCACGGCGCCTTGCAGCAAGTCACCTTCGATGATTTTGTCCACCAAGGGCGTGCCGGCCACCTGGGCTGCAGCCACCGGGTTACCACTCACCACCATGTTGAGCGCAGTCTCCAAACCCAACAAGCGCGGCAGCCTCTGGGTGCCGCCGGCACCTGGCAAAAGACCGAGTTTGACTTCAGGCAAACCCAGCGTGGCATCAGCCAAAGCCACGCGGTAGTGGCAACCCATGGCCAACTCCAGACCACCACCCAAGCACTGCCCCGAGATCGCGCCGATCACGGGTTTGGGGCTGTCTTCGAGCAGGGAAATTACAACGCGCAAATTGGGCTCGCGGCCGGCCATGGGCGTGCCAAATTCGGTGACGTCGGCACCAGCTGAAAAAGCTCTCGCTGTGCCGGTCAGAACGATGGCTTGAACAGCCGGATGGGCCAAAGCTTGGTCCATGGCATCAGCAATGCCTGCACGCAAAGCGGCGCCCAGACTGTTGACGGGCTGCTTGTCCATGGTGATGACGGCCACAGGGCCTTGCACACTGAAACTGACGGGATGGCTCATGGTTCGACTTTCTGATTAACGATCAAAAAAGCTTATCAGAGTCCCGCCCGTTTGTGCGTCACCTGCGTCGCCATCGCATCGCACTAGGGAAAACGATGTGACACCTGCACACCGGTTTCGGTGCATCATGCATTCAACCCACCGGCCAGACCGGGGCTCAAGGAGACATATGCCGTTGCAAGCTGTATTCCGGTTCGAGTCCATTTGCATCCTCTTGGGGATGGCAGACTGATGGGTGCCTACGTCCTGCGCCGCTTGCTGGCCTTGATTCCTACCTTGCTGATCGCCAGCATCATCGTTTTCGTGACGATCCGCATGATCCCAGGCGATGTCATCGACCTGATGCTCAGCCAGAACGACATTGGCGCTGACAAGCGCAGCCGCGAGCAGTTGGTGCATGCCTTGGGCCTGGACCAGTCCATGCCAGAGCAATACCTGCGCTGGGTAGGCGCGATTTTGCAAGGCGATTTGGGCAACTCGCTCTGGCACGCCACGCCGGTGCTCAGTGAAGTGTTGGACCGCCTTCCCGTGACCTTTGAATTGGGCGCCATGGCCTTGGTCATCGGGTTGTTGATTGCCTTGCCTATTGGGGTCTATTCGGCCATGCGCCAAGACACACCGGGCGACCTGATCGCACGCTCGGTGGCCATCTTGCTGCTGGCCGTGCCCAGCTTTTGGATGGGCACCATGGTCATGGTCTTCCCTTCCATCTGGTGGGGCTGGTCGCCTGAAGTGAACTACGTCAAATTCACAGAAGATCCGTGGCAAAACCTCAAGCAAATGATCGTACCCGCTTTGGTCTTGGGCACCTCCTTGTCAGCGGTGACCATGCGCATGACCCGCACCATGATGCTGGAGGTGCTGCGTCAAGACTACATCCGCACAGCCTGGGCCAAGGGCCTGCAAGAGCGCGTGGTGATCTTGCGTCATGCGGTGCGCAATGCCTTGATCCCTGTGGTCACCCTGATCGGTCTGCAAGCGCCCTTGTTGATCGGTGGCGCGGTGATCATCGAGCAAATTTTCGTACTGCCTGGCATGGGCCTGATGATGCTGGAAGCCGTCAACCAACGTGACTACCCTGTGATCACCGGTGTGTTTTTGGTGGTGGGCGTGACGGTGATGTTGATCAACCTGGTCGTGGACTTGAGCTATGGTTTGCTGGATCCACGAGTGAGGCACCAATGAGTCCCGCACGGCAATTGGTTCGGCGTTTGTTCCGCGAAAAACCAGTGGGTGCAGCAGCGGCCATGGTGTTTTTGCTTTTTGTGTTTTGCGGGGTGTTTGCCGATGTGCTGGCGCCTTATGGCTTCAATGAAATCCACATGCTTGAGCGCCTCAAAGCGCCAAGTTGGCAACACTGGTTTGGCACCGACAATTTGGGACGCGACATGTTTTCGCGCTGCCTGTATGGTGCACAGTTGTCTGTGATCATTGGCTTGTCGGCTGCAGCCTTGGCCACCTTGATTTCGGTGTTGATCGGCCTGCTGAGCGGCTACCTGGGCGGCAAGGTCGACATGGTGGTGCAACGCGTGGTGGACGCCTACATGTCCTTCCCGGAGCTGGTGATCTTGATCGCGGTAGTCTCTGTTGTAGGGCCAGGCATGCCGCAAATCATCTGCATCTTGAGTCTGGTGCTGGGAATTGGCGGCTCGCGCATCATCCGCAGTGCAGTGGTGTCCGCCCGTGAAAACATGTATGTCCACGCTGCGCAGTCGATTGGCGCGTCCACAGGGCGTGTGCTGTGGCGGCATCTGCTGCCCAACATCATGCCGCCCATCATCGTGTTGTTCACCACCCGCGTGGGTGCGGCCATTTTGATTGAATCCGGCCTGTCATTTCTGGGTCTGGGCGTACCGCCGCCTGCGCCCACTTGGGGGGGCTTGCTTTCTGGCAGCGGCCGCACCTACATGTTCCAGGGGCCTTGGCTGGCACTGGCGCCCGGCTTGTGCCTGACTGCGGTTGTGTACGCCACCAACGTGTTCGGTGATGCGCTGCGTGACCTGCTAGATCCCCGCATGCGAGGCTCCAAATGAAACGCCTCGCCGTTTGGACATATCCACATCGTTTGGCTTATCCACCCACTCTCCAGGAGTCGCCCCCATGAAGTCTGTGAACTTGAAACCCACCTTACGTGCTTTGACCCTTGCCGCCCTGCTGGGGACCAGTGCCATGGGCGCATTTGCGCAAGCCGAGAAGCCGCAATACGGCGGCACACTGAACATCGGCATGGTGTACGTGACCTTGTCGCCTTTGTCCTGGGACCCGGCCGACTGGGCCTGGAAGTTCGGCCAGGACACCGGCCTGATGTATGAGCAATTGTTTTCTGCCGATCTGAACAAATCGGTGCGCAAAGGCGGCAAGCACCCGTTTGTGGCAGACGCGTGGTTGCCCAACGATGGTATCCGTGGTGAGTTGGCCGAGAGCTGGAAAACCATGGACAACCCTTTCCGCGTAGAAGTCAAGTTGCGCAAGGGTGTGATGTTCCCTGACAAACCCGGCGTCATGAAAGCACGCGAACTGGTGGCCGACGACGTGGTGTATAGCTACACCAGGCTGGACAAGAGCCCCAAAAAAATCCCAACCTATTTTGATCATGTCGAGAAGGTCGAGGCCACCGACAAGCACACGGTGCTGTTCACCTTCAAGAATTACAACGCCGAGTGGGACTACCGATTTGGTTGGGGCTACTACTCGGGCATCGTCCCCAAAGAAGTGACCGAGGCAGGCGCGGGCAACTGGAAGAATGCCAACGGCACAGGCCCCTTCATGTTGGGCGACTATGTGCAGGGCAATGCCGTCACGTTCAACAAGAATGACAAATACTGGGACAAGGAGTCCCTTGGCGGAACCCCTTACAAATTACCCTTTGTCGACAAAATCGTTTACCGCACCATCAAGGACGAAGCCAGTTACCTGACCGCCCTGCGCACCGCCAAACTGGACGTACTCGAAGGTATTCGTTGGAGCGCGGTGGAAGAGCTAAAGAAAAGCGCCCCTGCCCTCAAATGGAAACGCTCAGTCGACACCGGTGGAACCTTTGTGGCGATGCGGGTCGACACCAAACCCTTTGACGATAT
>CANGKR010000045.1 GCA_947454355.1 Comamonadaceae bacterium | reverse complement strand
GTCTGCAGTGCATGCTGGGCTTTATATTTCCTTGAACCAATGCTCATTGAGCTCGGGCTTGGTACATCGACTGGTGAGCGTGATCGTCTCGCGTCAGACGAACCCAACGTCAGTCTGCCCTCGCCCACCTGAACCCCCGGTTCAGGATGAGGGTCCGGTGGCACTGCAGACACCTTTATTCCAGATTGCTTCACATGACTTTTGATCCCAGCCTGATCCTTGAACTTGCAACGCTGGGCATTGCCACCGGCTTTTTAGCCGGCTTGCTCGGCATCGGCGGCGGCATGATCATGGTGCCCTTTTTGACTTACTTGCTGGACCAACAAGGCGTGGCGCCGGACCTGACCGTCAAAATGGCCATTGCCACCTCCATGGCCACCATCATCTTCACCTCGATCTCCAGCGTGCGGGCCCACCACAAGCGAGGAGCCGTCCGCTGGCCCTTGGTCAAAGGTTTGGCGCCTGGCATCGTATTGGGTAGTCTGATCGCCAGCTTGGGCGTATTTGCTTTCCTCAAAGGCTCTTTTTTGGCGTTGTTCTTTGCCGCCTTTGTGAGTTTCTCGGCCACCCAGATGTTCCTGGACAAAAAACCTGCGCCTTCACGACAAGTGCCGGGCACCGCTGGCCTGGTGGGTGCGGGCAGCGTGATCGGCTTTTTGTCGGGCTTGGTGGGTGCGGGCGGCGGCTTTGTGTCCGTGCCTTTCATGACCTGGTGCAATGTGGCGATCCACAATGCCGTAGCCACCAGTGCGGCGCTGGGCTTTCCCATCGCGGTGGCCAACGTGGCGGGCTACATCATCAGCGGCCAAAACATTCCCAACCTGCCTGAATATTCCTTTGGCTATTTGTGGCTGCCGGCTTTGGTCATCATTGCCAGCTCCAGCGTGTTCATGGCGCCGCTGGGTGCCAGTGCCGCGCACCGTTTGCCAGTCAAGCAACTCAAGCGCGTGTTCGCCAGCATCTTGTATGTGCTGGCCGCCTACATGCTGTACAAGGGTTTGAGCGCTTAAACCGGCGTCAGACACCAAGGCGCTTGGTCGTGCACCAAGCCCATCCAGAGCGCCCAGGCCGAAGTGCAGGCAAGGGCCAAACCCGCGAACCGGATACCCCAGGCGCCATCGCCCAAGCGTTTCATTTGCAAGAGCAGCCAAGGCCCTGCCCACAGGCTCATGCTGCTGCCCAGGGCGAAGCAGGCCATGGTGGCTGCGCCTTGCATCACATCACCCGTCAAAGCTGCGACCATCAATGCGGAGTACAACAAGCCACAGGGCATGAAAGCCCACAAACCGCCGATGAACATCGGAGCGCCACCGCCCCAACGCTGGGCACCACGGCGCACTGCACGCCATATCTGCAGCGCGCTACCTTCCAACCACACAGGTTGACGCCCTTGCCAGACCAGCAGCAAGCCCAGCACCACAGCGGCCACATGCAAAAGCGACCACAAGGGCCGAAGTGCCGCCGATTGCACCGTGAGCCACCCTAAAGCGCCCACACTGGCGGCCGCCACCATGCCCAGCAGGCTGTAGCCAAGCAAGCGACCGAGTTGAAAGCCCAGCATCGAGCGCGCCGCGCCCACACCGGCCGCCTGACCGATGCCTGCACAAGCCGCACCGCACATGGCCACGCAATGCGGCCCTCCGGCCAAGCCCATGAGCAAAGCAGTCATCGCAAGAGAACTGGACATCGAGTCACTCAAATGATTTTAGAAAAGCGCGTCCGGTTGGCATCCGCCTGCACATAGCGGTCAAAAGCCATGGCCACGCCACGCACAAAAAACCAGCCCATCGCTGTCACCTGTATCCCTGTGTCAGACAACTCTACCAGTCCTTGGTCTTGCAGCTCGGCCAGATGCGCCAGTTCGGATCTGAAGTAGGTCTTGCAGTCGATCAGCCAGGCCAGGTTGATCGACTCGTAATGCAAACGACCTTGGCACATCAAAGCCATGATGACGGTGCGGCGGATCAGGTCATCCCGGCTCAAGGCCAGTCCCCGCACCACGGGCAGTTGACCTTGGTCGATGAGGTCGCAGTACTCGCTCAAAGTCTTGGCATTTTGGCTGTAGGTGGAGCCTACTCGGCCGATAGAAGAAACACCCAGGGCGATCAGGTCGCAATCGGGTTGGGTGCTGTAGCCCTGGAAATTACGGTGCAAACGCCCTTGCCGCTTGGCAACGGCCAAAGCGTCATGGGGCAATGCAAAGTGGTCCATGCCTACGTACACATAGCCTGCTTTCTCGAGCGCATCCAAAGACCGTGCCAGCATCGTGATCTTTTGCCCGGGCAAGGGCAAATCAGCAGAGTGGATGCGCCGTTGAGGCTTGAATCGCGCTGGCAAGTGCGCATAGGCATACAGCGCAATGCGGTCGGGTCGCAAAGCCTCTATCTGCGCAAGCGTGCGGTCAAATGACTCGGGGGTTTGGAGGGGCAAGCCATAAATCAAGTCGGCGTTGATGGACTCAAAGCCCAAAGCACGGGCTTCAGCCATCAGCGCGAACACTTGTTCAGGCGGTTGAATGCGATGAACCGCCGCCTGGACTTTCGCATCGAAATCCTGCACACCAAAACTCAGTCGGTTAAAACCCAAACGGGCCAAGTTCGCCAGTCGTTCGGCATTGACCGTGCGGGGATCGACCTCGATCGAATACTCCCCCCCAGGCGCCAAGTGAAAGTGCGCTTTGAGCATGTCCATCAAGGCGGTGAGCTGGTTATCGCTCAAAAACGTAGGCGTGCCGCCGCCCAAGTGCAACTGACTGACCGTCTGGCCTGAACCCAAATGAGCCACTTGCAGCTCAACTTCGCGGTGCAGATAGTTCAGATAGTCCTGCGCCCGCTCAGGGTGCTTGGTAATGATTTTGTTGCAGGCACAGTAGTAGCATAAGGATTCGCAAAACGGCAAATGCACATACAAAGACAAAGGCAAGGCCCGAGCTGCCGAAGCGTCGCGTCGCAATTGCAAAGCCTGCACATAGTCCACATGAGTGAAGGCCTCGACAAAGCGATCTGCCGTGGGGTATGAGGTGTAGCGCGGCCCAGGTACATCGAAGTGACTCAATAATTCTGGCGTGATCAGCGACATGCGTGTTCTCCTTATTCGACATCGCAGCAGGACTGTGCCTGAGCTGAAAACAGGGAACTTGACGCAAGTCAACGAAGATGCAGTCTGTTCAGACTTTTGTCAGGAAGCTTGCGTTTTCAGGACTTAAAATAAAAACATGACTTCCATCAATTCGCTGACAGTTTTTAGAGATTTGATCCTATGACGCCACAAGCTATCAAAGTCGCCTGCTCGAACTGCAACATGCGGGAGTTGTGCATGCCGGTGGGCTTGAACGACATCGAATTGCAAAAAATCGACGACCTAATCGGCACCCGTCGAAAAGTCAAGCGCAACGAGACACTTTTTCGCAATGGCGAGAAGTTTGTCTCTTTGTATGCCATTCGCACCGGCTTTTTCAAAACCTGCGTGGCTACCGAAGACGGCCGTGACCAGGTTACCGGCTTTCAGATGGCCGGTGAAATCATGGGTTTGGACGGCATCGTCAATGACCACCACTCCTGCGATGCGGTGGCCTTGGAAGACGCCGAAGTCTGCGTCATGCCTTTTGAAAAGATCGAAGAACTGTCACGCGAAGTCACCTCTTTGCAGCACCATATTCACAAGATCATGAGCAGGGAAATCGTGCGCGAGCATGGCGTCATGTTGCTGCTGGGCAGCATGCGGGCTGAAGAGCGTTTGGCCGCCTTCCTGCTCAATTTGGTTCAACGTCTGCATGCGCGGGGCTTTTCACAATCGGAACTTATCTTGCGCATGACCCGCGAGGAAATCGGCAGCTACCTCGGGCTCAAGTTGGAGACGGTGAGCCGAACCTTCTCCAAGTTTGTGGAAGAAGGCATCGTCGAAGTGAAACAACGACATGTGCGGATTCTGGACACGGCCGCTTTACAGAACTTGGTCAACCCGCAGGTGTGCCACTGACCCTGCTCAAGCTAGCAGCAGCTGTCTTTGGCGCATTCCGCAGGCCGTTGATCCACAGCAACAGGACAGCGGTTGATCTCAAAGGGAGAAGCTGACAACAAGGTGGTCAGGCCGCTGGAGACCATGGACAAGAGCCAGAAGGCGAAAAACGACAGGCTGTAGACCGCCTGTCGGGACAAGGCCAGGGGATGACCAAACCACTGCACATCCTGCGGATCGACGCAGGCAAACACCAAAATCTCGAGCAAACCCGCCACCAAAAAAGCGGGCCACGCGATCCACATCATGCGTTGTATCAACATGCTTTGTCCTTGGAGTGATGAGGTGTGAATAGCCAGGAAGCCGATCTGGCGTTCAAGGCTTGACCGGCTTGACAGGCACAACGCCCGTGGCGGCATGGTTACGCGCCTGCATCGCGGGCGCTTGGCTGGCGTCACGCGCGTGCACGGTTTCATCCAACACGGTGTTGGGGGAATTCAGCGCCAAATACAGTGTCACGAAACTGGCCACAACCACCACTGCCGGCCCGGCGATCACCAGCCAGACATGGCCAAAGCGCCACCAGGGTGCACTGGCGTCAGGCTTTACATCGCGGCGAGAAGGTTGATTCGACGTTTTCATGGGTTTACCTCGGCACGAGAAAGACGGATTTTTCAACAAGCTGTTCACCCGTGGAACTGCTGATGTGGAAATAGATCGGATGCGAGCCGGGCGCCGCTGCATCGTAGGGCACTTGCAAACGCACAGACACCCATTTCGACTCTGCTGACGCCACCACCACCTGCGGGTCGGTGACCAACTGCAGTCCTGTGATGCCCTGGGCAGACAGCTCAAAACTCTGCTCGTGTTCGGCCGCGTTCATGACTTGCAAGCGGTAATTATTTTCAATCTGGCCCCCTGCCACCATGCGGGCCAGCGATGCGCGGTCACGCACCACATCCACTTTGAAAGGCTTGCGCCAAGCCAAACTCAGGGACACGGCCAGCACGATGGCCAGCAATATTCCGGTATAGATCAGCACACGAGGACGGAACACCCGCCGCCGCACCTGGGCCTGGGTCCACCCCTGCTGCAAGGCATGCTGAGTCGAGTATTTGACCAAGCCACGGGCATAGCCCATTTTGTCCATCACCGTGTCGCACACATCGGCGCAGGCCCCGCAACCGATGCACTCGTACTGAAGGCCTTGGCGAATGTCAATGCCCGTAGGACACACTTGCACACACAGCGTGCAGTCCACACAAGCGCCCAACTTCAAGGCCGCTGTATCGGCTTGACGGCTGCGGCCTGCGCGAGGTTCACCTCGTTGTGCGTCATAAGTGACGATCAAAGTGTCTTTGTCGAACATGGCGCTCTGAAAGCGCGCATAGGGACACATGTACTTACAGACCTGCTCGCGCATGAAGCCAGCGTTGCCGTAGGTGGCAAAGCCATAAAAGAACACCCAAAAGACTTCCCACGAAGACATGCGGCCCCAAAAGAACTCCATGCCCAATTGACGAATGGGCGTGAAGTAGCCCACAAAAGTGAAACCGGTCCACATGGCTACACCGATCCACAGGATGTGCTTGTACCATTTCTTGACCAGCTTTTCGAGGGACATGGGTGAGCCATCTAGGCGCATGCGGGCACTGCGGTTGCCTTCGACCTGGCGCTCGATCCACATGAAAATCTCGCTGTAAACAGTTTGCGGGCAGGCATAGCCACACCACAAACGCCCGGCCACAGCAGTGAACAAAAACAATGACAACGCAGAAATGACCAGCAGCGCGGTCAGGTAAATGAAGTCTTGTGGGTACAGCACAACCCCCAGGATGTAAAACCGCCTCGCCCCCAAGTCAAACAAGACCGCTTGCCGTTGGCCCCACTCCAGCCAGGGCAACCCATAAAACACAAGCTGGGTGATCACCACCATCAGCCAGCGCCAGCGAGCAAACAAGCCCGTCACGGTGCGTGGGTAGATTTTTTCGTGGGCTACATACAGCGACTGCAGATCCCCACCCTGGCCGTCTTGGACAGGCAAAGGGTGGATTGGAATGACCTTGGGTTCAGCGGATGACGTCAAATCAGTCTCACTTCAATGGACAGGCCATCACTTGGCCACGCCTGCGGCAGCGCCCTTGTTGGACAAACCCCAGACATAGGCGGCCAACACCTGGATTTGGCCTTCGGTCAACTTGCCCGCTTGCGCAGGCATTTGGTTGATCTTGCCGTTGTTGATCATGGACACGATGGCCGCTTCGCCCCAACCGTGCAACCAGATGTCGTCGGTCAAATTAGGTGCGCCCATGACCGGATTGCCCTTGCCGTCCATTCCGTGACAGGCTGCGCAAACACCAAATTTTGATTTACCTAAAGACGCCCGCAGCGAGTCATGGGGGCTGCCTGACAAACTGAGCACGTAGTGGGCCACATTGCGCACATCTTCGGGTGAGCCCACAGCTGCAGCCATAGGCGGCATCTGGCCGATACGGCCTTGCAGGAGGGTTTCCTTGATTTTTTCAGGCGTGCCGCCATGCAGCCAGTCGGCATCGGTCAAGTTGGGAAATCCCTTGCTGCCACGCGCGTCAGAGCCATGGCATTGGGCGCAGTTGTTCATGAACAAGCGATCCCCGATGGCCATGGCTTGCGGGTCATTGGCGATCTCAGGTGGTTGCATACCGGCAAAGCGGGCATACAACGGCGCCACTTCTTCGTTGCCTTTAGCCACTTCGGCGTTGTACTGGCCCACCGAAGTCCATCCCAGCTTGCCTGCAAAATTGCCCAGCCCCGGATACAGCGCCAAATACAAGAGCGCAAACACAATGGTGATGATGAACAGACCGACCCACCAGCGTGGCAGGGGGTTGTTCATCTCGCGCAGGTCGCCGTCCCAGACGTGGCCGGTGGTGTTGTCATTGGCCGTCATGGCCTTGGCTTTACCGCTGAACCACAGCAGCAGCAAGCAAGCCAAGATGCCGACCAGTGCAATACCGGTCACATAGACAGACCAAAAATTGCTTGTGAAGTCACTCATATCGATTCCTTGATGTTCATGTCGCCTGACGGTATCAGTCGTCCTGACGGAAAGGCAGTTGGGCGGCTTCGTCAAAGTCCGCTTGGTTGCGGCGTGACCAAGCCCAGGTCACGATGCCGATGAACACGACAAACGTGATCACGGTGACGATGGCACGCAGAGTATTGATGTCCATGACGCCTCCTTATTTGCGGTGAATGCCCAGCACTTGCAGGTAAGCGATCACCGCCTCCAGCTCGTTCTTACCTTTGACATCCTCTGCGGCTTTGGCAATCTCTTCGTCCGAGTAGGGTGCGCCCAAGGTGCGCAGGCCCTTCATGTGGGTGGGCAAACTGGCTGCGTCCACCGGGCTTGTTTCCAGCCAGGGGTAAGCAGGCATGTTCGACTCCGGCACCACGTCGCGCGGATTGGTCAGGTGGATGCGATGCCATTCGTCGCTGTATTTGCCGCCCACGCGGGCCAGGTCCGGACCGGTGCGCTTGCTACCCCATTGGAAGGGGTGGTCGTATACCGACTCACCGGCCACCGAGTAAGGCCCATACCGCAGGGTCTCAGCACGGAAAGGCCGAATCATTTGCGAGTGGCAGTTGTAACAGCCTTCGCGTACATACACATCGCGACCAGCCACTTGCAAGGCCGTGTAGGGCTTGAGGCCCGGGATCGGTTCGGTCGTGGACTTTTGGAAGAACAAAGGCACGATTTCCACCAAGCCCCCGAATAGCAACACCAAGAGGATCAAAACGATCATCAAAAAGTTGCTGGTTTCGATCTTTTCGTGGGACAGACCGCCGCTGTTTTGCTTGTGATCAGACATACAGGTCACTCCTTAAGCGTGTGCGGTGAGAGAAGGAATCTGAACATCGACCGATCGACCTGAGGTCGCAGTTTTCAGGGTGTTCCAGAGCATCAAAACCATGCCACCCAAATACAGGGCGCCACCGGCTAATCGCAGCACATAAAACGGGAAGGTGGCTTTGACCGCTTCCACAAAGGTGTAGGTCAAGGTGCCGTCGGCATTGACAGCACGCCACATCAGTCCTTGCATCACACCGGCAATCCACATCGCGGCGATGTAGATCACGATACCGATAGTGGCCGCCCAAAAATGGATCTCAATGGCTTTGACGCTGTACATCTGTTTTTGGCCGAACAGGCGGGGAATCAGGTAGTACATGGAGCCCATGGTCACCAGGCCCACCCAACCCAAAGCACCCGAGTGCACATGACCCACGGTCCAATCGGTGTAGTGCGACAAAGCGTTGACGGTCTTGATGGACATCATCGGGCCTTCAAAAGTCGACATGCCATAGAAAGACAGGGATACGATCAAAAAACGCAGGATCGGATCGTCACGCAGCTTATGCCAAGCGCCTGACAAAGTCATGATGCCGTTGATCATGCCGCCCCAGCTGGGCGCCAGCAAAATCAGCGAAAACACCATGCCCACCGACTGAGTCCAGTCGGGCAAGGCGGTGTAGTGCAAGTGGTGGGGACCAGCCCACATGTAGGTAAAGATCAGGGCCCAAAAGTGCACGATCGACAGGCGGTAGGAATAGACGGGCCGCTCGGCTTGCTTGGGTATGAAGTAATACATCATGCCCAGAAAACCCGCGGTCAAAAAGAAACCCACCGCGTTGTGGCCGTACCACCATTGCACCATGGCGTCTTGCACGCCCGCATAAGCAGAATAGGACTTCATCCAACCCACAGGCAGAGCGGCACTGTTGACCAGGTGCAGCAAAGCCACGGCAATGATGAAGGCGCCAAAGAACCAGTTGGCCACATAAATGTGGCGCACCTTGCGGGTGCCCACGGTGCCAAAAAACACCACCGCAAAGCTGACCCAGACCAGGGTGATCAGAATGTCAATCGGCCATTCCAGCTCAGCATACTCCTTGCCGCTGGTATAGCCCATGGGCAGCGAAATTGCAGCCAGCACGATCACCAACTGCCAACCCCAGAAGGTAAAGGCTGCGAGTTTGTCGCCAAACAAGCGCACATTGCAGGTGCGTTGCACCACGTAATACGCACTGGCGAACAGCCCGCAACCCCCAAACGCAAAAATCACCGCATTGGTGTGCAAAGGCCGCAGACGACCATAACTCAGCCAGGGAATGCCAAAGTTCAGTTCAGGCCAGGTCAGCTGGGCGGCGATGATCACCCCCACCAACATGCCCACCACGCCCCACACCACCGTCATGATGGCGAACTGCCGTACAACGGTGTCGTTGTAGACAGTAGCTTGCGCATTGGCAAATTTCATGTTCACCTCTAGTCAATAAATACGTCTAGAGTATGTGGACCTTACAAAAACTGACAATTGACATAGGTCAATCGTCGCGCAAAATTCTCTCGCCTTCAGCCTCAATATCTTCAAACTGTCCACGGTGAATGGCCCACCATAGGCCCGCCAGGATCAAAAAGACCAGGGCTACAGACAGGGGAATGAGCAAATACAGAATGTCCATACATCAATCGAACCAGGGTTCGTCCAAAGAAATCGACAAGCGCAAGGCATTGAGCACCACCCCCAAAGAGCTGAAGGCCATGCCCAGACCTGCCAACCAGGCAGGCAACCAGCCCATCCAGGCCAGCGGCACACAGGCCAGGTTGTACACAAGGGCCCATACAAGATTCTGACGAACCACCCGCACGGTGTGGCGGCTGCGCGCCCACACTGGCACCAAAACGCCGAGCTGCGCGCCCAACAAGACCATGTCTGCTTTGGACTGCGCCAGCGGCACCGCTTGCCCCAAGGCAAAAGACACATGGGCACCGGCCAGCACCGGGCCGTCATTGAGGCCATCGCCCACCATGGCCACACGATGACCTTGGGCTTGCAGCGCTTGCAAGGCCGCCAGTTTGTCCTGCGGGCTGCACTGGGCGTGCGCTTCGCTGATGCCCACGGCTTTGGCCACGCGCTGTACCGCGGCCTGCCCATCGCCCGACAACAACACAACCCGCAGACCTTGGTCTTGCAAGGCCTGGACAGTGGACAAGGCGTCTTCTCGCAGATCTTCTTGCAAAGTGAAGCTGGCCAGCCAGCCGTCTTCGTCGGCCAGATAGGCTTGGAGCTGTTCGCTGTCTACTTCAGGCAAATTGCAAAAAACCGCTGATCCTAAGCGCAGCAGGCCTTGCGGCCCGCCCTCCGCCTGAGATGTCCAGCGTGCATGCACGCCCTGTCCGGCCAGCTCTTGGGGGTCACTCACGAGCCCGTCGGCATCTTTTGCGACCTCCACCGATTGCGGCTGCTTCGCCCGCGCAGCCAAGTGGATGGCCCGGGACACGGGATGCAAAGAATGTCTTGCCATCGCTCCTGCCCACTGCAAGGCTTGTGCGTGGCTCACCCCTTCACGGGTGCGAATGTCCGTCAAAGCCAAAGCATCGCGCGTCAAGGTGCCGGTCTTGTCGAAGACCACAGTGTCGACTTCAGCCACGGCTTGCAATGCCTGCAGGCGGCGAACGAGCACGCCGCTGCGGGCCATAGCCCCCGCGCTGGCGAGCATGGCCGCAGGGGTGGCCAAGGACAAGGCGCACGGACAGGTAACGACCAGCACCGCCACCGCCACCATCAATGCCTGGGCAGGGCCATGGGGCCAGTGGAAAGCCGCTCCCAAACCCGCGGCCAGCAGGATGGCCATCAAAAAGGGTTTGGCCCACCGGTCGACCTGCAAAGACATGTCGGGCTTGGTGGTGGATGCGGTTTCCATCAGCGTCACAATCTGCGCAAACCGTGTAGCCGCGCCCACCAGATGCACCCGCACCTGCAAGGGCGCAGACACATTGTGGCTACCAGCAATCACCGCGTCGCCTTCACCCCGAGACAAGGGCCTGGACTCACCTGTGAGCAAGGCCTCGTCTACCTGCGAATGTCCTTGGATCACCACACCGTCGGCGGCGATGGCTTGGCCCGGCAGCACTTCAATGACATCGCCCACCTTCAAATGCCGGATGGCAATACGTTCCCAGCCACCATGCGCGGTTTGCCGGTTCACGCTGTCGGGCAAACGGTTCATCACCGCTTCCAGCGCTCCTGCGGTGCGGTGGCGAAGGCGCATTTCCAGCCAGCGGCCGCTGAGCAAGAAAAAGACAAACATGGTCAGCGAATCGAAATACACCTCAGCGCCAAAACCGCCCTGCGGCTCAAAAGTGCCCAGGGAGCTGATGACAAAAGTCACCACAATGCCCAAGGCCACCGGCAAGTCCATGCTGATGCGCTGTTGCCGCACATCGCGCCAGGCATTGGCCAAAAAAGGCTGACAAGAAAAAAACATCACCGGCAAGCACAAGACCCAAGAGGCCCAGCGCAGCAAATGCATCATCTCTGGAGTGATGTCGCCGGGCTTGGCCAGATAGACCGGCGTGGCGTACATCATGACCTGCATCATGCACAGCCCTGAAACGCCCCAGCGCCACAGCAAGGTGCGGGCGTCGGCGCGGCGTTGCGCATGGGCGGCCGCATCGTTGGCGGGCACGGCGCGATAACCGGCTTTTTCAGCGGCGCTCATCCATTCGGAAGGCCGAGTCTGCTCATCAGTCCATTCAATCAACCCGCGGTGCGTGGTGGCACTGACTTGCACCGACGCGATGCCGGGCATGCTCAGCAAAGCGTCTTCGATGGCTATCGCACAGGCCGCGCAATGCATGCCTTCAAACACTACGCTCGATTGCCACACATGCGGCGCACGCGCTTGGCTGAACTGCGGCCACTCCTCGGGATCATCCAGCAAGGATTCAGGTGCGACTGTGGATGACTGCATGGTGCAAAGATAAATGAAAACAGATGAGGAACACTTGATTTAAGTCAAGACGATGCCATGCCATGAGCGTAACCTGAAGTTTTCCAACTACAGGAGCATCTGCATGTACAAAAAAATCTTGGTGGCCACCGACGGCTCCACACTCTCGAAAAAAGCCGTGACCAGCGCCATCGGTCTGGCCGCTGCTTGCGGCGCTGAACTGGTCGCCCTCAAAGTGGTGCCCCGCTATCCGCAAGCCTACTTTGAAGGCAGTATTCCCCTGTCGGTGCAAGACGTTGGCCGTGTTGAAAAACAATGGACAGATACCGCACAAGCCGCTGTGGATGCAGTGGTGAAATCGGCTAAAGCCAAAAACGTTGCCGCCAAAGGCATCACTGCCAAATCCGACGTGGTGTCGGATGCGATCATTGCCGCGGCCAAAAAACAAGGCGCTGATTTGATCGTGATGGCTTCACACGGCCGAAAAGGTATCAAGCGTTTGTTGCTCGGCAGCGAAACCCAGCAGGTGCTCACGCACTCGCACGTGCCCGTGTTGGTCTTGCGCTGAAAGGGGCCCCAAGGCATCGGGCCAGGGCCCGATGCCTCATAAGAACAAGGATTTGTACTGCTCGCGCAGCAAGTTCTTTTGCACTTTGCCCATGGTATTGCGCGGCAACTCGGGCACCACAAAGCACTTTTTAGGAATCTTGAAGTTGGCAAGCTGGGACTTCAATTGGGCAATGATCTGGTCGGCGTTGAGTTGCGCGCCCGCTTTGGCGATCACCACGGCCACACCCACTTCACCGAAGTCGGGATGGGCCACGCCGACCAAGGCGCTTTCGGCCACACCGGGCATGTCGTTAATGTAGCCTTCGATCTCCGCAGGATAGACGTTGTAGCCACCACTGATGATCAGATCCTTGCTGCGACCCACGATGGTCACGTAATCGCGTTCATCGATCTTGCCCACATCGCCGGTTTTGAAATAGCCGTCAGAGGTGAACTCTTCCTTTGTTTTTTCAGGCATGCGCCAATAACCGTGGAAGACATTCGGGCCTTTGACTTCAATGCCACCGATCTCACCGACGGGCAGGTTGTGGCCATCGTCCCCGCGCACACGCAAACTCACGCCAGGCAAAGGAAAGCCCACCGTGCCGCCGCGCCGTTCGGACTGGCCTTTGTAACGCGCATCGACCGCGTAGGGGTTGGAGGTCAGCATGACGGTTTCGCTCATGCCATAGCGCTCCAAAATGGTGTGGCCTGTCCGCTCAATCCAGGCGTTGAACGTTTCGATCAATAAGGGGGCCGAACCGGCAATGAACAAACGCATGTGCTTGGCCGCTTCGCGGGTCAGGCTCGGCTCGTTCAACATGCGTACATACAAGGTGGGTACGCCCATGAAAACCGTGGCCTGGGCCATGTGGGTGATCACACGCTGGGGGTCGAACTTGGACAGCCAGATCATTTTGCTGCCATTGAGCAAGGCACCATGGATGGCGACAAACAAACCATGCACGTGGAAAATCGGCAAGGCGTGGATCAGCACATCACCAGGCTTCCAGCCCCAATAATCCTTGAGCATCACCGCATTGGAGAGCATGTTGCCGTGACTGAGCATCGCGCCCTTGCTGCGCCCGGTGGTGCCACTGGTGTACAAAATCGCGGCCAGGTCGTCGGCCTGTTGCACCGTGGGGGTATGCTGATCGCTGTGGTGCGCGGCACGGGCAAGCAAACTGCCGGTACGGTCATCGTCCAAGGTGAATACATGCCGCGTGCCGGCCTTGAAAGCGATCTTGCTCACCCATCCGAAATTGGCGCTGCTGCACACCACCACAGCGGGTTCGGCATTGCCCACGAAGTATTCGATCTCGGCACTTTGGTAAGCCGTGTTGAGCGGCAAAAATACCAAGCCCGCTCGCAAGGTGGCCAGGTAGAGCATCATGGCTTCGACCGATTTCTCGACCTGTACCGCCACACGACTGCCTTTCGGTATATCCAGCGACTCGAACAAATTCGCCAGCATCGCGCTGGCCCGGTCCAGGTCGCGCCAACTGTAGTTCAGACCATTGTCAGTTTCGACCGCAATTTGGTCGAGATCCTTGGGGAAAGCCGCACGCAAGGCGGAGAAAAGATTGTGTTGAGCCATGATGAAAAAACAAACAATTAATCGAGTTTCGCGCCGGAAGCCTTGACCACCTGAGCCCATTTGCGCAATTCGCCTTTGATGAAGCCATCAAATTGGGCGCCGGTCAGGTTGGGAAAATCGGCACCTTGGCTGAGCCAGACGGCTTTGGCTTCATCGGTCAAGCAAGCCTTGCGGATCTCCTCCACAGCCTGGGCTTGCGCCTCTGCGGGTGAGCCCTTGGGCGCCCAGACGCCATACCAGGTGCTGACGGTGTAGTCCGGCAAGCCCAGCTCGGAAGAACATGGCACGTCGGGAAAGGCTGCATTGCGCTTGGCACCGGAGACCATCAGGGCTTTGATGCGCCCGCCCTTGATGTGGCTGGCCGACGAACCCAGGCCATCGAACATCATGTCCACATTGCCAGCAATCAAATCCTGCAAGGCCGGGCCTGCGCCCCGGTAAGGGATGTGGGTGATGAAGGTCTTGGTCTGAAGCTTGAACAACTCACCCGCCAAATGGTGCGAGGTGCCGCCACCCGCCGAGCCGTAATTGAGCCTTGCGGGGTTCTTGCGGACGTAATCCAAAAACTCTTTGAAGTTTGCGGCAGGTACTTTTTTCGGATTGACCACCAGCACCTGTGGCACGTTGGCCACCAGGATCAATGGCACCAGATCGCGCTCCAAGTCGTAGTCGAGTTTGGGGTACATGAAGGGCGCAATCGTGTGGTGCACCGCGCCCATGAACAAGGTATAACCATCGGGCGCAGCCTTGGCCGCGATGCCGGCGCCCAAGGTGCCGCCTGCGCCACCCCGGTTGTCAATGATCAGCTGCTTGCCAGTGATCTTGGCAAACTGCGCCGACAGCGGCCGGGCAAAGGCATCGGTTCCTCCCCCGGCAGGAAAGGGCACGATCATGGTGACCGGCTTGGACGGCCAGGCGTTTTGCGCCCTGGCGGGCCAGACACTTGTCGCTGCGCTGGCAGCAGCCAGTTGCAGAAGCTGACGGCGTGGATTGAAGTTGTTCATGGGTCTCCTCTTGTGATTGTGGGAAGGGTACAAACTCACCAATACAGATCTTCGACATCGCTGGACACCGGGATCTTGCCAGCCTCCAACATCTGGCGGTGTTTATCGATCTTGCGCAAGTCGTACAGGTAATTGACCATCAGACCGTATGACTGCTTACTGCCTTTGGGCGAGGGGTCTGCTGCCCAATGGATCTGCTCCACCCGCGCACCGTTGCCCAAGTGAAAACGAGCCACCGGATCGAGCGGCCGGTTGTCTTGCAACTCACGCGCCAGGTAATGGGCCGCACAAGCCAGCAACCATTGTCGCAAGGGCGAGCGTTCAGGCAAAGTAGGTAAGCGGTCTAAGGCCGACAGCACGTGCTCTGCCGTGGGCGGCTCGAAGCCAACCGAGCGCCCCAAGGGCGCCAACAACTTTTCGGGCGTCTGTTGCAACAAGCGGGGGGCTTGCTTGCCCAGCCAAGGCCGAAAACCTGGAATCGGCGAAAGGGTGGCAAAGGTTTTGAGTTTGGGAAAATCTGCGCGCAGCGTCTCCACCACGCGTTTGATCAGTGAGTCGCCAAAGCTCACGCCTTTGAGGCCCGTCTGGGTGTTGCTGATCGAGTAAAAAATCGCCGTTTTGGCTTTGCTCAGGTCCACCGCTTCAGCCATCTCGTCCAGCAAGGGCGTGATGTTGGAAGCGATCTCGTCCATGAAAGCCACTTCCACAAAAATAAGTGGCTCATCAGGCAGGCGGGGATGGAAAAACCCGTAGCAACGCCTGTCCGAGTCGAGGCGGTTTTTCACATCGCCCCAGCTTTTGATGTCGTGCACCGCTTCGTACTTGATGAGTTTTTCAACCAGACTGGCCGGTGAATCCCAGCTGATGCGGCGCAACTCCAAAAAAGCCACATCGAACCAGGTGGTGAATAAATTTTCCAGCTCAGCTTCTAGCGCCCAGATGCGCTTGTTGCTTTTGAGCGCGGGTAAAAGTTCGGCACGCAAATCCACCAAAAATCGCATGCCCTCTGGGAACACTGCAAAGCGCTGCAGCAAACGGGTGCGCGGCGAGATCAGGGCTTTGCGCATGCGGATCTCGGCCACGCCTTCGTCCGGCGTGCCCAAGGCGGCTTCGTAGTCTTCGCGGGCGGCTCTGACCTTGGTGGCATCGGGTGCGAATTGTTCGCTCATCAACAACCAACAATCTTCCCTTTGCATGGGGGTGGCTTTGCTGTACCACTGAGCCACCCCTTTGGCTCGGCGCCCACCTTCGACTTCGCTCACGCCGGGATCAACGATCGCTTGCAACTCAGTCAATGTACGACGCAGCACGCGCGGCGACAAGGCCTCTTCTTTGTGCCGCAGGGTGGCGTTGAGCCGTTCGCGAGATGAACGCCCCTGAACTACTGTGTCGGCCACAGCGGTCCGGTTGGCCTGAGGGGCTTTGGGTTTGTCTGCTTTGCCGCCGGGCAACCAGCGGCCCAGCCAATCTTTGGTGTTCATGGGGTCTAGTTTTTAGATGCGTTGGAGGGCGTGCGCCGCACGGGCATTCGGCTTGCTTGGGATTTCAAATGTCGCAGGGCTTCGCGCTGCTTCATCAAGTGGTCATGCATCGCCTCTTGGGCTGCAGAAGCATCGCGGCTTTGCAAGGCGGCAAAAATGCGCAAGTGTTCTTTGAGAGACTGCACCAGGCGGCCCGGCGCATTGAGCTGTTGCAAGCGCGCGAGCTTGAGGATTTTGCGCAAGTCACCAATGGCCATGGCCAACCATTTGTTGCCCGCCATGTCGATGATGGCTTCATGGATCAGGTAGTTGGTAGCGTAGTAGTCTTGAATTCGACCTGCCGTTGCATGCGCTTTCAACTGCGCATGCAAACGGGCCATGGCCTGCAATTCAGCGTCGTTGGCATGGCTGGCCGCTTCATGGGCGCAGCGACCTTCGAGCAGGGCCATGACAGGGAAGATGTCGTCCAAGTCCTGCTCGGTGACCTCATTCACAAAGCAACCCCGACGGGGCTCGTGTCGCACCAAACCTTCGGCGCTCAGCACTTTGAGCGCTTCGCGCAATGGCGTGCGCGATATCGCCCAAGACTCACAAAGCTGCACCTCATCGACCCATTGACCAGGCGCCAAATCCCCGGAAAAAATCAGGCCACGCAAACGCTCGGCGACTTCGTCATGCAATGAATTGTGGGCTTGGGCCATAGGCAGTAGGCGGCAAAGATCGTTGTGTAATTACGTGTAATTATGATCATCCCTGTCAAATACTGGCAAGTACTTTGCAACCTGTGCAACGCAGGGTTTTCCCTTGATACGCATCGACGGGGATAAAGGTTTCAGCTAGCCACACCCAATAAACGCAGAGCTTGCGCATAGGCCAGGTGTGGCGCCCTGACATCCAAATGCACACACTGCATACCTGCTTCCAAACCGCCGCGGATGTTGCGCATC